>NZ_JBMQQZ010000003.1:0-270582 GCF_057362025.1 Bordetella sp.
ATTTTACTTGAATTTCGTTAACTTCGTGGAAGTATTTTATTTTATGAATTGTGGTAATAAATAAGCCGAATAAGCTCAGAATGACGACCAGATAGAGTAACCAGTGCTTAACCACAACTCTCCTGCAGTCACTCTCACTCCCGTTGAGGTTGAGTTAGCCCGATCTTTTCCTGAAGGCCATCTTGAGTCCCTCTTCCATCACCGTGCGGGTGGCCTTGCCATAGGCGTGCCCGGTCTCGAAGCCGGCGGCGATCAGCGCTTCCCAGATGTCGGGCAGCTCGTGCAGCTGCGCGCCGAACAGGTCGATGCGCTGGCCGCCGGTGATCTTCGTGTAGAGGTTGTACTTCTTGGCGATGGACGCGATGGCCAGCAATCCGTCCGGCGTGACTTCGCCGCCCGGGATGCGCGGCACCACCGAGTACGTGCCGTTCTTTTGCATGTTGGCCATGAAGGTGTCGTTCGTATCCTGCAGCGGCACCAGGCCGGGATCCTGGATGGGCCGGTTCCAGCAGGAGGCGAGGATGGAGGCGACGGCAGGCTTGCAGATGTCGCAGCCTATTTTGCCGCGCCCGTGGCGTGCCAGCAGCGCCTCGAAGCTTTCGATACCTTCGACGCGGACCATGCCGTAGAGCTCCTGCCGCGTGTATGCGAAGTGCTCGCACAGGCTTTTGTCGACCGCCACGCCACGGCGCGACAGTTCATGTTCGAAGACCTGCTTGAGCAAAGCGGCGCATCCGCCGCAGCCGGTGGATGCCTTGGTGCACGACTTGATGGATGCGAGGTCGGTACAGCCATCGTCGATGGCGGCGCAGACGGCGCTCTTGCTGACGTTGTGGCAGGAGCAGATGGTGGCCGTGGCCGGCAGGGCGTCCGGTCCCAGCGCAGGCGCGCCTTCGCCGGCCGGCAGGATCAGGCTGGCGGGATCGGCGGGTGGCGCGATGCCGTTTTGCGCGTATTGCAGCAAGGTGTCGTAGTAGCTGTTGTCGCCCACCAGTACCGCGCCCAGCACGCGTTTGCCATCGCCGGAAACGACCAGGCGGCGGTAGCTGGCGCCGGCTTCGTCGATGTAGCGATAGCTGACCGCGCCGGCGGTTTTGCCATGGGCATCGCCGATGGAGCCGACATCCACGCCCAGCAGCTTGAGCTTGGTCGACATATCGGCCCCGTTGAAGGGTTGCGCGTCGCCGCCGCACACATGGGCCGCGGCCGTGCGCGCCATCTGGTAGCCCGGTGCCACCAGGCCGAACACCATGCCGTTCCACAGCGCGCATTCGCCCACGGCATAGATATGTTCGTCGCTGGTGCGGCAATGGTCGTCGATGACGACGCCGCCGCGTTCGCCCACCGCGAGGCCGGCGGTGCGTCCCAATCCGTCGCGCGGCCGTATCCCCGCCGAGAACACGACCAGATCGGTTTCCAGCGGCTCGCCTTCCGCGAACCGCATGCTGTGGCGATAGCGCAAGCCGGGCTTGATCGCCTGCGTGGAGCGCGACAGGTGCACGCTGGCGCCCAGCGCCTGGATGCGGGACTTCAAAGCCGCGCCGCCGAAATCGTCCAGCTGCACCGGCATCAGGCGTGGCGCGAACTCCACCACATGCACTTCCAGGCCCAGGGTCTTGAGCGAGTTGGCGGCTTCCAGGCCCAGCAGGCCGCCGCCCACGACCACGCCGCGGCGGGCGCCGGCGGCCGCCGCGCGGATCAGGTCCAGGTCGTCCAGGGTGCGATACACCAATCCGGCCGTGCCTTCGGCGCCGGCCACGGGCGGTACGAAGGGAAAGGAGCCCGTGGCCAGCACCAGCTTGTCGTAGGGCTGGCGGCCTTCCTCCGTGACGATCTCGCGATTGCGGCGGTCGATTTCCTGCACGCGCGTACCCAGGCGCAAGGTCACGCCGGGACGCTCGTAGAAGGCCGCATCGCTCATCGCCATGGATTCCGCGTCGCGCCCGGCAAGGTACTCCGACAGATGCACGCGATCGTAGGCGCGGCGGCTTTCCTCGCCATAGACAAGGATGCGATAGCGGTCGAGTGCGCCCTGCTCGATCAGTTGTTCGATGAGATGATGGCCGACCATGCCATTGCCGATCACGACCAGGGTTTGGGCGGGATGCGTGGGATGCGCTGCGTTCATGGGTATCACCGGGGCGTAGCCATTGCGTTTTGGAAAGACAAAAAGGCGCCGACGACCGCGAGGTCGAAGGCGCCTTTGCCTGTGATGCTCAAGTTGTGATGCCGGGTCCGTTCCCGGCCCTGCAACTGAAGCAATATGCATGCCATGTACGGTGCGCCGTGCGGCATGGGCATCGCGGCCGTCATGCGCCATCGTGGTGCCGAATGGCGTGCATGGCGCACGGGTTTGGGGCGGGAGGGATCCGTCTCCACCCGCTACGGGATATCCCCGTCCAGGATGAACGGAGAAACGTCCGGGTGCAGCGCGCGGATATAGCGGCGGCAGGTGCGCAGGTCGCCGCTGTAGTCGCTGCCCTGGACGATATCGTCTTGCCCGACGCGCAGCCTGACGGTGCAGTGGGCCTGGACGATGACGGGCGTCTTGACGTCGATCCGCGCGCCGTAGTCCCTGTGTTTGTGGCCGTTGTACAGGCCCCCGGAGGCGGCGGTGGATTGCGTGACGTAATCGGTGCGTGTTTCGTTGATGGACCAGACGACCACCCGCATTCCCGCCACATTCTCCTCGCCTACCGGTATCCCGAGCCGCTGCATGGCCATCTCCAGATGCTGGCCGTGGAGGGTTTGCAGTCCCTGCTGGAATCGTTGCTGGGACGTCGTGCAGCCCGCCAGCAGGCAACTGCCCAATACCAGAACCCGGATGCCGTACTTCAATTTTTGTCGCCGCATGGAAGTCTTCCTGATCGGGACAGGCGTGGCGACAGCTGGGGGAATGCGCGCGCGCCTGCCGCAAAACCGGGTAGGCTAAGCGCGGCAGGCGGCCGGGTAAGCCGGCGCGGGCGCGAGGCGCGCGCGGTGCGCGCCGATATCGTCGTAGGAAACGGCCGGTTCAGTCCGGCAGCCGCGCCATGATGACGATGTCTTCGTAGCGCCCGTCCAGGCAGCGGGCCTGGCGCTTGATGCCTTCTTCGACGAAGCCGCAGGACTGGTACAGCGCGCGGGCCACCGTGTTGCCCGCGTAGACCTCGAGCTCGACACGCGTGAGTTCCAGCGTGGTGGCGGCGGCCAGGGTAGCGGTAAGCAGGGCCTTGCCGATGCCTTTGCCACGCCACTCCGGGTGCACGCCCATGCCGAGCACGCCGGTATGGGTGAAGCCCTGTTGGCTAAGCGGAACGATGTCGCACCAGCCTACGACCTCGCGTCCGACCAGTGCCACGAAGTGCGGATGGCGTGACGCGATGTTGTTCATCACGAAAGCGCGTGTCTGTTCCGACGGCGGCGCCTCCAGGAAGCTTAAATGCCGGCGTTCGCGCGCCACGGTGTCCAGTGCGCGCCGATAGCCGTCGATATGGGCGGGCGCGATGGGCAGGATGCTGTAGCGGGGCGGCGTGCTGTCCATGGACGCGGACTGCGCGCCGGATCTGAGTGGCAGGTGTTTCATTGTCGCGTGAGCGTTTGAGGGCGGGACCGGGCGCAAGGCTATTGGCGGGATAGTACGCCGGCCGGGAGCGCGCAAACGCCTGTGCAGTGCAAGCGGATGAGGCTTTTTTCGGATCGATGCAGAGACCCGTCCGCCCTTGCCTTGACAAGCGTCGAGGCGGCCCACTATAGTCCACTCAACGATAAGTAAGTTCGTTCAGCGGAACATCTCTGTTGCATCCCACGCGGGCTGTACGGACGCGCATGGACGGAGCATGCGGGGGCACTTCTTCCCGCCGGCAGGGGCAATCGGAAAAGCGCGGCATGACACGCGCAGGACACGGCATCGACCAGGCGCGCGGATCGATGCATCGCACAGGAGACAGCGCAATGCACGCAACGCTTCCGGCATCGGCCGGATCGCCGCCGGACGCGGCCCCGCCACAGGGCGGCACCGCCACCGTCGCCGAACAATGGGCGACCTTTCTTCACGACACGCGTTTTGGCGATTTGCCCGCGGATACCGTGACGCGCGCCAAGTCGCGGCTGCTGGATGCCCTGGCCACCGCCATTGCCGCGCGGGACCTGCCCGTGCCGGCCGTGGCGCGCCGCTTCGTGCAGGCCAATCGCGGCCCGGCCACGGTTATCGGGTACGCCGGTCAACTGCCGGCCATCGACGCCGCATTCGTCAACGCGACGCTGGTCAACGGCTGCACCCACGACGACTTCCTGGCGAAGTCGCACCCGGGCGCCGTCGCCATCCCCGCCGCGATGGCGCTGGGTGAAGCGCATGCCATGAGCGGCGCCGATCTGTTGACCGCCATCGTGCTGGGCTACGACATCGTGGCGCGTGCCTACATGGGAGCGCCCGGCATGTTGCCGGCGTTCCGCGGTACGGGCGTGGCTGGCGCCATCGGCGCGGCGGCCGCCGCCGGCAAGATGCTGGCGCTGGATGCGCCGCGCATGGTCAACGCGCTGGGATGCGCGGCCATGTTCGCGTCCGGTTTCGGCGAGGGCTTTCGCGCCGGCACGATGGACGTCAAGCTGAACGTCGGATGGGCGGCCCGTACCGGCGTATCGGCGGCGGAACTGGCCGCGGCCGGCGCCACGGCATCGCCGCTGGCGTTCGAGGGTGAGTCGGGCTATTTCCGCGCCTTCGGCCGCACGGCCGATCATGCCGCGCAGGCCACGCGCGACCTCGGCCGCCGGTTTCTGATCGACGATGTGGTCTACAAGGAACGGCCGGTGTGCATCTTCGTGCAGACGCCCGTGCACCTTGCGCTGACCCTGCGGGCGCGCCACCGTTTCGACCCGGCGCATATCGAACGCGTGACCGTACGCGCGCCGTGGCTGACCTTGACCAATCCCGGCTACACCAACGTGGCTCCGTACCAGACGCCGCTGAAGGCGCGCATCAGCGCGCGCTTCACGGTGGCTGCCGCGCTGCTGGGGCGGCCGGTGGACGAATACGCCTACTACGAAAACACCGCCGATGCCGAGGTGCTGGCGTTGTCGGACCGGATCGAATTGCTCGATCCCGCGACCGGCCAGGATGGCCGGGTCGATCTGGAAGTCGTCTGCGCCGGCGCGACACACGCGATTTCCGGGCTGGAAATGGACAGCCTGACGCCGACCACCGACAAGATCGTCGCCAAGTTCCGCCGCCTGACCGCGCCCCACTTGCCGGTGCGGCAAGGCGACGCGCTGTTGCGCATGGTGCAGGCGCTGGAAGATGTGCCGGACATCGGGGCGCTGACCGCGCTGCTGCGTCCCGCCGAATGACCCAGGTTCCCCGGTCACCGGGGACCATCCATAACTATCAGGAGACAGATTCATGAAACTGGCCAGCCTCTTGGCGGCGGGCGCCGCCGCGCTTGCCGTCGGCACCGCGGCGCACGCCGCCTATCCGGACCACCCCATCCATGTCATCGTGCCATTCCCGCCGGGCGGCTCCACCGACGTCGTTACGCGTATCGTCGTGGCCAAGGCGCAGGAGCTGCTGGGACAGAACATCATCGTGGAGAATCGCGGCGGCGCGGGCAGCATCATCGGCTCCGACTATGTCGCCAAGGCAGCGCCTGATGGCTATACGCTGCTGGTGGGCCAGACCGCCTTCGCGGTCAACGCCTCGCTGCGCGAGAAGCTTCCCTACGATACCGTCAAGGATTTCACTCCCATCGCGCTGATGGCCGATCACCCGGGCGTATTCCTGGCGCAGTACACCAAGCCGTACGACACCTTCAAGGAATTCATCGCCTATACCAAGGCCCATCCCGGCAAGGTCGTGTATTCGTCTGCCGGCACCGGCAGCTGGCCGCATCTGGCCATGGCCATGCTGGCCAAGGACGCGGGCCTGCAAATGGTGCACGTGCCGTACCAGGGCACGGGACCGGCCAAGGCCGACCTGATCGCCGGCCGGGTGGACGTCAAGATCGAGGCCTATGCCACGTCGATGGGCATGGTCAAGGACGGCAAGCTGAAGGTCCTGGCCGTGACCAGCGCGCAGCGCGATCCCATGTTGCCCGACGTGCCCACCATCGCCGAACTGGGCTATCCCGGCTACGAGACGTCCTACTGGATCGGCCTGCTGGGCCCGGCCGGGATGCCGCCCGATGTCACGGCCAAACTGGAAAAGGTCTTTATACAGGCGGTGAACGACCCCGAGGTCAAGCAGAAGCTGGATGCGCAGACCATCCATCCGCACGCGCTGCCGGCCAAGGGCCTGGAGGCGCTGATCCACAAGGAAATCGACAAGTGGGCGGCGGTGATCAAGGACAGCAACATCGACAAGCAATAAGGAATCCCGATGACCCGCATGCAGCAGCAGCGCGACGAGTCCGCGGCGATCCCCGCCGCCATGGGCCGGTTCGCGGACTACGCCGCGGCCCGCCGCGTTGCAGAACGCCTGGCCGTGGCGCCCGGCATCGACATCGCCTATGTGGTGGACGACTATACCGACGGCTGGCGCCATGCACCGGTGGTGATGCTGCTGCATGGCGTGGCGGAATCCGCGGAGGCCTTCCTGGGCTGGGTGCCGCAGCTGGCGCGGCGTTGCCGCGTCATCCGCGTGGACCTGCGCGGCCATGGGCTGTCCTCGCGGGTGGACGAGCACGACGTGCTGTCGATCGCCGACATGGCTGACGATATCGACGCCGTGGCGCGGCGCGTCGGCGCGCCGGTGCACGTGGTCGGCGCCAAGCTGGGCGCGCAGATCGGGCTGGAGCTGGCGCAACGCGCGGTGCCCTGGATGGCCTCGCTGACCCTGGCCGGCGTGCTGATTTCGCCGGGCGGAGCGTTGGGCAAATGGGTGGATGAATGGCTGGGCCTGATCGACCGCTCGGGCGTGGAAGGGTGGGCGCGCGCGACGATGCCCGGCCGCATGGGCACCGCGCTGGCGCCGGATGCCATGCAATGGTGGATCCGCTACATGGCCCTGGCCCCCACCGCGACCGTGAAGGCCTGCATCCGCATGTTTCCCCGCTTGGCCGAGCCCGCGCGGCTGGAGTCCATCGCCTGTCCCACCCAGGTTGTCGTGGCGGTGCAGCCGGAAAAGCCGGGCGCCTACGACCAGCGCCAACCCGTCGCGGAAGTACGTCGCTGGCAGACCCGTATTCCGGGATCGGAACTGGTGGAGCTTCAGGCCGATTCCTATCACATCGCCGCCACGCATCCCGACGCGTGCGCGGCCATCGCTCTACGTTTCATAGAAAGGATTTCATCATGATGGGATGGCGCGGCCGCATCGGCTTTCTGGTTCCTCCGGGCAATCCGACCGTGGAGCCGGAGATGCAGCAACTGGTGCCCAAGGGCGTGTCCCTGCACTTCACGCGCATGGTGGCCCACGGGCTGACCGGCGCGCACGCGGGACAGGAAGACCGCAATCGCACGCAGATTGCACACATCCCGGAGAACGTCGAACTGCTGGCCATGGTCAAGCCCGGCGTGATCGTCATGGCCCATACCGCCACCAGCTATACGCTGGGCAGGCAGGGCGAGGCCGATCTGGTCGCGCGCATGGAGAAGCAGTATGGCATCCCGTTCATTACCGCCTTCGGCAGCGTGCTGGCGGCGTTCAAACACCTGGGAATCGAGCGCGTGGCCTATGCCACGCCCTATAACGCGGAAACGACGCTGCAGGGCAAGGCGCACCTGGAGTCCTGCGGCATGAACGTGGTGGCCCACGGCATCCTGCCGGATGTGGTGAACATCTACGACGAAACGCCCGAGCGCGCATACGCCCTGGGCAGGCAGGTGGACCATGCCGACGCGCAGGCGCTGTTCCTGAGCGGTGTGGGCATGCCCACGGTGGATGCCATCAACCTATTGGAACGCGACCTGGGCAAGCCGGTGATCTCCAGCGCGACGGCGATGATGTGGAATGCGCTACGCGTCATCGGCGTACGCGATACGGCGCCCGATGGCGGCGCGCTGCTGGGCGCGGCAAGCGTCGCGGCCAAACGATCTTGACGGGCCTTGACGGGCTTTGACAGGCCTCTGACAGCCCGGTCTTGACAGGCCCGTCCTTGTGGCCTTAACTCGACCGGCCCGCTTTTCCCTTTTCTTCCCTCCGGCGCGAGCCGCTGCAAACAGGATACCGGCATGGTGCTCTACTTGAACGAGTCCGACGTGCGTCAACTGCTGACAATGTCCAGGGCGGTCGACGAAGTCGAACGCGCGTTTTCCGCGCATGGCCGCGGCCAGGCTTTCGATGTGCCGCGCCGCCGCACGCGCCAGCCCGGCGGCCATCTGCACATCCTGCAGGCAGCCGCGCCGGAGATCGGCTACATCGGCTACAAGGCCTACTACAACCGGCCCGGCAAGCCGCTGAATACCCTGCTGCACATGATGAACTACGAGCAGGGCAATACCGAGGCCATCATCGAATCAGACTGGCTGGGACGCATACGTACCGGGGCGGCGACGGGCGTGGCGGCACGCTACCTGGCGCGCCAGGATGCGCGCATCCTGGGTCTGTTCGGCTACGGCCGCCACGCGCGCACGCAGCTGGAAGCCGTGTGCGCCGTGCGGGATATCGCCGAAGTCAAGGTATTCGGCCGCAACCAAGACGGGGTGCGCGCCTTCTGCGAAGAAATGTCCCAGCGTGTCCCGGCCCGCGTGCGTCCGGCGCAATCGCGCGAGGAAGCGGTGCGTGGCTCGGACATCATCGTCACCATGACGCGCGCGTCCGAACCTTTGTTCGACGGACGCTGGCTGGAGCCCGGGCAGTTCGTGGCGGCGACGGGATCCAACGCCCTGGACCGGCGCGAGATCGATACGGAAACCGTGCGGCGCGCCGACCTGATCGTCGTCGATTCGCGCGAGGTCGCGCAAGGCGAATGCGGCGACCTGCTGCCTGCCTACGAAAACGGCCTGATCTATTGGGAGAACCTGGCCGATATGGGCGGTGTCGTCGCCGGCCGCTGGCCCGGCCGTACCTCGGATGCGCAAATCACATTGTTCGAGTCGCACGGCATGGCGGTGCAGGACCTGTACGCGGGCGCCGCGATATTGGCCGACGCGCGCGAACGCGGCATGGGTACTTCCTTGCCCATGGGGCCGTCCGGACCCTGACGCGGCGCGGTCGGGGAATGATGCGTTCTGCGCATCAATCAACCGAATATTTGCGCTTTACCGGATAAGCGCGCTTGCGCATCATGCTCGCCGTGCCGCCTGTACGAGGCGGCGCTTTTGCTTTGATTGGGACGAGATGAGCCATGACCGTGCAAGCACAAGATAAAACCCTCTTCACCGAGGCGGAACTGACGGACCTGGGAACCCGCGCCTTCGTCGGCCTGGGGCTGCCCGAAGCGGATGCCGCCGAGGTGGCCCGCATCCTGGTGCTGGCGGACCTGTTCGGCCTGTCCACGCACGGCCTGAGCCGCATCGAATCGTACGGCGACCGTCTGCAAGTGCAGGGCATCAATGCACGCGCCCGCGTGACCACGCAGGCCGTCGCGCCGGCCCTGCGCCTGGTGGACGGCGACAATGGCGTGGGGCCGCTGGTGGGCATGCACGCGCTGCGCGCCGCGATGGAGGCGGCCGAATCCTGCGGGGTAGGGGTGGCGTTCGCGCGCGGCAGCAACCATTTCGGCCCGATCTCGCCATACGGCCTGATCGCCGCGCAGGCCGGCTACGCCAGCATCATCGGCAGCAATGCCACCACCACCATCGCGCCATGGGGTGGCAGCGATGCCCGCCTGGGCAACAGCCCCCTGGGCTTCGGCGTGCCGAATCCGGGCGGCGATCCTTTCCTGCTGGACATGGCGATGAGCGTCGTGGCGCGCGCCAAGATCCGCAACGCGCTCAAGCGTGGCGAGTCCATACCGGACACCTGGGCCACCGATGCGGGCGGCCGTCCCCCCACCGACCCCAAGGCGGCCCTGGATGGCTTTCTGCTGCCCATCGGCGGCCACAAGGGCTACGGGCTGGCCTTGCTGGTGGACATGTTCGCCGGCGTGCTGTCCAACGCGGCCTACCTGACGCACGTGAAGTCCTGGGTGGACGCACCGGACGAGCCGCAGAACCTGGGGCATTTCTTCATTCTGATCGATACCCGCCGCCTGGGGTCCACCCAGTGGCTGACCGACCGGATGAACGACTTCGCCGCCATCCTGCACGACAGCCCGCCCACCGACCCGGGTCAGCCCGTCATCGTTCCCGGCGAGATCGAGCTGCGCCGGATGGCGCGCCAGCGCCGGGAAGGTATCGCGCTGGACGCCGCCACGGTGGCGCTGCTGCGCCAGCACGCCGCCAAGGCGCCGGCCTGATGGCGCCACGTCGGTAACCGTCAATACGCCGGCCTGAGACCGGCCGCGGCCGGGCTATGGCGGATTCCTCGTCCGCCGGCCCGTACCGCCACGAAAAGGAGAAGACACATGCGTAAAACCCTGGGACGCCTGGCCTTGTTCGCGCTTGCGCTGGTCAGTGCCGGCGCGCGCGCCGATAGCTACCCGAGCAAGCCCATCCGCGTCATCGTGCCCTATGTGGCGGGCGGCGCGGCCGACATTACCGCGCGCGTCATGGCGCAGAAAATGTCCATGAGCATGGGCGTCGCGCTGGTGGTCGAGAACAAGCCGGGCGCCAACGGCATGATAGGCACCGACTTTGTCGCCAAGGCCGCGCCGGACGGCTATACGCTGCTGCTCGACGCCAGCGGGCCGCTGGTGGTGAATCCTTCCTTGTATGCGCGCAAGACGCCCTACGACCCGCTGAAGGACTTCGCGCCCATATCGCAGATCGCCAGTTACCAGTATGTGCTGGTCGTTCCGCAGAAATCCACCATCCGCAGCCTGGACGACCTGGTCGCGCAGGCGCGCGCGCATCCGGGACAACTGAGCTACGGTTCCGCCGGCGTGGGCGCGGGCGGCCATCTGGCCGGCGAGCTGCTGGCCTTGATGACGCATACGCAGATGGTGCATGTGCCGTACAAGGGCAACGCGCAGGCGCTGACCGACGTGTTGAGCGGGCAGTTGTCCTTCACCTTCGATACCGTGGTGACCTCGGTGCCGCAGATCCAGGCCGGCAGGCTGCGTCCGTTCGCGGTATCGGGACCGCATCGCGCCGCTGTCCTGGCCGATATCCCCACCATGGAAGAGTTGGGCTATAAAGGCTTTTCGATCACACAGTTCCAGGGACTGCTGGCGCCGGCGGGTACCGATCCGCGGATCGTCGCCCGCCTGCACGACGAAGTCGTCAAGGCGTCGCGCGATCCCGATGTGGTGCGCAAGCTGGTCACCGAGGGCGGCAACGATATGGTGGCCGGCACGCCGGAGGAATTCGCCGCGCAGATCCGATCCGACCTGGAGCTCTATCGCAAGCTGATCCAGGAAGCCAACATACCCAAGCAATGACACGCCGGCACGGAGCGCATGACATGTACCGACTCGATGTCCTGATCAACGGCTATCCCGGGCGCAGCCTGTTCCACGGCAGCCTGGGCTGGAGCACCACCACGCTTTTGCGCGGCGAAGGCCGCAATATCCTCGTGGACGTAGGGGCTTTCGGCGCGCGCCATCTGCTGAAAAAGCAATTGACCGAACTGCGCATGAACGCCGCCGATATCACCGACGTGGTGTTGACGCATGCCCATTACGATCACTCGGTCAATTTCACCCTGTTTCCCAATGCCACGGTGTGGATCGGCGACCGCGAGCTGGAATGGGCCGCGGCGCAGCCGCCCGGCTTCGATCCGCTGCCGGAGCTCTACGTGCGCGAGCTCACGGTGTCGCCGCGGGTGCGGCGCATCGCCGACGGCGAACGGTTCCTGCCGGGCTTCACCGCCATCGTCGCGCCGGGCCACACGCCGGGCCATCTGCTGTTCACCGTGTCCGGCGCGACGCAGCCGCTGCTGTTCACCGGGGATGCCGCGAAGAACCGTGCCGAGCTTCTCAGCATGACGGTCAACGATACCTACGACATGCCGACCAGCCGCGCGACGCTGGAGCTGATCTGGGCGACCTGGCGGCGGCAGCCGGATACCTTGCTGATTCCCGGACACGATCTGTGCATGCGGCTGGACGACAAGGGCGAGCCCGTCTATGTCGGCGAGCGGCGCGCTGCCATGAATGCCTGGTTCGGCGAAAGCCTGGAACCGACCGTTATCGATCTATGCTGCGGCGGCGAGACGGCCCGCTACAGCGCCTGATCCTGATGCCCGCGCCCCCGCGCCGGCTTCCTACACGAGAGACTCGACATGTCGCTTGATCCGCAAGTCCTTGCCAAATTCATTCCCACCGGCCGCCTGCGTGCGTCCATCAACGTCGGCAATCCCATCCTGGCGCGCCGCGACGACGGCCCGGGCGGCGCGGCCGGCGTGTCCGTCGACCTGGCGCGTGCCTTCGCCAAGCGCCTGGGCGTGGAGCTGGAACTGGTGGTATTCGACAGCGCCGGCAAATCCGTCGACGCGGTGACGGCCGAGCAGGCGGACATCGGCTTCTTCGCCATCGATCCGGTGCGCGGCGCCGGTATCAATTTCACCGATGCGTATGTGCTTATCGAAGGTGCCTACCTGGTGCGCGAGGACTCGCCGCTGCGCGAGCGCGCTGAGGTAGACCATCCCGGTATCCGCGTCACTGTGGGCAAGGGCAGTGCGTATGACCTGTACCTGACGCGCGAACTGAAGCAGGCTGAAATCGTGCGCGCGCCGACGTCGCCGGCAGTGGTCGATTTCTTCGTCGCCGAAAAGACCGAGGTCGCGGCCGGCGTGAAGCAGCAGCTGGAAGCCGATATGCAGCGCGTCCCGGGGCTGCGCCTGCTGCCGGGCAGTTTTATGGTGATCCGCCAGGCGATGGGCATGCCCAAGGGCCGTGGCGATGCCGCGGCCGATGAACTGCGCGCCTTCGTCGAGGAAATGAAAGCCAGCGGTTTCGTGGCCGAGGCGCTGAAGCGCCACCGCATCGAAGGCGCCGCCGTGGCGCCCGCCGCGGCCTGAAGATCGCCGCCCGCGATGAACGGCCGGCGTTACGCCTTGCGCCGCGGCGCGGGCGCTTGCACTACCCGCGCGATGAAGGCATCCAGCGCCGGATTGTCGTGCCGCTCGCGCCACGCGAGGTACATCTCGGCATAAAGCTTATTGCGCGCCAGCGGCAGGAACGATACGCCGTCCAGGCGCAGTTCGCGCGCCGAGCCGGGCACCAGCCCGACGCCCAGCCCCGCGCGCACCAATCCCAGCAAGGTATGCGTCTGGCCGGCGTGCTGGACATAGTCCGGCTCGACGCCGGCCGCGCCCAGCGCGGCGGCAATCCGCTCGTAGAAATACTTGCCCTCGCTGGGCGCATACGCGACGAAAGGCTGGCGATGCAGGCTGCGCAGCGGCACGGCCTCGTACGCCAGCAGCGGCGAGTGGCGCGGGACCGCCAGCACCATGGGTTCGCGCTCGATCAGTCGATGCGCCAGGCCGTCCTGCCGGGGCAGATGGCGCGCCAGCATGGCGTCCAGTTCGCCGGCCACCAGTAGCCGGCCCAGGTCCGTGGAGACGCGCTCGCGCAGTTCGATGTCGACGTCGGGCAGCAGTTTGCGCGCTTTCATGACCCAGTCCGGCATCAGCCGGTAGGCCGCCACCGCGGTGAATCCCAGCGTGATATGCCCGGCTTCGCCGCCGGAGGCGCGGCGCGCGCTGGATGCCGCGCGCGCCGAATACGCCAGCAGATGGCGCGCGTCGCGCAGGAAGCGTTGCCCGGCGGAGGTCAGATTGACCACGCGGCTGCTGCGTTCCAGCAGCATCACGCCCAGCGCCTGTTCCAGTAGCCGGATCTGCCGGCTGAGCGGCGGCTGGGTCATGCACAGGCGCGCGGCGGCACGGCCGAAATGCAGCTCTTCCGCGACGGCGACGAAACACTCGAGTTGGCGCAGATCCATCGATATAAAAATTGTATTGATCTTTGCTATTTATAGCTTGATCGCGCGGATAGCGGAAATCGTCCCTATACTCCAGGCCTCGACCACGCATCGGCCCGCGGCCCTTCATCCGGAAGGCAGGCCTGGCGGGACGCACCGGCGCAGACCGGATGCCAGCCAGGTACGGCACGCCATGGGCGCCAGCCCCGGCGCGTTGCCCGCGTCGCCGTGCGCATCGACGAGGAGACGACAATGAAGACCCATCCCATGGCGCGCCTGCGCGCGCGCTTGCTGGCGGCCGCCGTCGCGCTGGCCGCGATCCTGCCGGGCGCCGGCCGGGCCGCCGACGATTTTCCGTCCCGTCCCATCAGTCTGATCGTGCCGTTTTCACCGGGCGGGGGCACGGATATTTCGGCGCGCCTGCTGGCCTCGGCATTGGGCCAGCACATGAATGCTTCCGTGGTGGTGGACAACCGGCCGGGCGCGGGCGGGCAGATCGCCGCCGACCTGGTGGCGCGCGCGGCGCCGGACGGCTACACGCTGCTGTTCGCCAATTCCGGCATGCTGGCGATCAATCCCTGGCTGTACAAGCTGCACAGCGATCCGGCCAAGGCCTTCGTCCCCGTCTCGCTGTTCTCCGATCTGCCCTTCGTCCTGGTGGTGCCGACCGCGCTGCCGGCCAAGTCCGTCGGGGAACTCGTCGCGATGGCCCGGTCGCAGCCCGGCGTGCATACCTTTGCCAGTTCGGGCACCGGCGGCGCGCCTCACCTGGCGGGAGAAATTTTCCAGCAGGCCACCGGTGTGCAGCTGACCCACGTCCCCTACAAGGGCGGCGGACCGGCCATGACGGATCTGATGGCCGGCCGCGTCGACATGCTGTTCGCATCGGTACTGGAGACGGTCACGTATGTGAATGCCGGCAAACTGCGCGCGCTGGCGGTGACCGGCCCGGCGCGATCGCCGGTCATGCCGAACGTCCCCACACTGGACGAAGCGGGCGTGCACAATGCGCAGACGGGTTCATGGACTGCCGTGCTGGCGCCCACGGGGACGCCGCAGGCCATCGTGGATAAACTCTCGCTGGCCATACGCCAGGTGGCTGCCTTGCCGGACGTCAAGGAAAAGCTGGTCTCGCAAGGCGCGGTGCCGCACGGCTCCACGCCCCAGGAACTGGCCGAGCTTGCCGCCCGCGAGCGCGCGCGCTATGGCGATATCATCAAACAACGCAATCTGCACGTCGATTAGCACCCTGCGAGGCCGGAGCCGATCCGCGGCAATGCTACACGGCACCATCCCTATGATGCACACCGATACCCACGACACCGAACTCCTGATGGCCGGCCCCTTGCTGCCGCAGCTCATGGCCCGCATCGAGGCGAAGTACCGCGTGCACCGCTGGTGGGAAATCGCCGATCGGGACGCTTTCCTGGCCCGGCACGGACCCGCCATACGGGGCATCGCCACCAGCGGCCGCTACGGCGCGACCGGCGAAATGATCCGCTCCTTGCCGGCCCTGGAGGTAATCGTCAGCTTCGGCGTGGGCGTGGACCCCATCGATATGGAGGCGGCACGCGAACGCGATGTCGTCGTGGCCAACACGCCCGGCGTGCTGGACGACTGTGTCGCCGATACGGCGCTGGCGCTGATGCTGGCCGTGTCGCGGCGCATCTGCGAACTGGACCGCTTCGTGCGTGCCGGCCGCTGGAAGAACGAAACCCCGCCACTGGGGCGCAAGCTGGGCGGCCGCCGTTGCGGCATCCTGGGACTGGGCAACATCGGCCTGCAGATCGCGCGGCGCGCCGAAGCCTTCGGGATGGACATCGCCTATCACAACCGGTCGCCGCGCGCCGACGTGCCGGCACATTACCGCTATTGCGCGGACGTGCATGCGCTGGCGCGGGAAAGCGACATCCTGGTGTTGTCGCTGCCCGGGGGCGGCGCGACGCGCGGCCTGATCGACGACGGCGTCATCGATGCCTTGGGCGCGCAGGGCATCCTGGTCAACGTGTCGCGCGGCAGCGTGGTGGACCAGGATGCCCTGGTCCGCGCTTTGCGCGAAGGCCGGCTGGCCGGCGCGGGGCTGGATGTCTTCGAAAACGAACCGGACGTGCCGGCAGAGCTCTGCGGCATGGAGCAGGTCGTGCTGTCGCCGCATATCGGCAGCAGCACGGTCGAAACGCGGCAGGCCATGGCCGACCTGGTCTTCTCCAACCTGGAAGGATGGTTCGAACAGCGCCGGGTGCTGACGCCTGTGGCCTGAGTCAGGCCGACGCGTTGCTGCGGGCTTCTCCCAGCATGGCATCCGCGATACGCGCCGCCGTGCTGACGGAGTCCGTCAGGCCCAGGTGGCCATGTCCCGTGGCCAGCCATAAGCCGGCCTGCCCCTGGACTTCGCCGATCACCGGCACGGAATCGGGCATGCATGGCCGATGCCCCATCCACTGAGTGGGGGATGCCTGGCCGATGCCTTCGAAGGTCTCGCGCGCGATGTGCTCCAGCATTTGCGCGCGCCGCGGGTCCGGCGCGCGCGACAGCCCGGCGATTTCCACCGTCCCGCCCACACGCAGCCCTTCCTCCATCGGCGTCACGAACACTTTGCGGTCCGCCAGGACCACCGTGCGCGAGACCGTTGCCGACGCTCCCTGGAATTGCACGTGGTAGCCGCGCTGGCTTTCCAGCTGTAGCGGCACGCCCAGGGGCCGCAGCAGCCGGGGCGTCCAGGCGCCGGCGGCGACGACGACGTGCCGGAAATCGCGGCGCGCGCCATCGACCGTCACGGCCCAGCCCGCGCCGGAGCGTTCCGGCGTGGCCGCTAGGCCGCGCAGCAGCTCGCCGCCGCGCGCGACATAGGCGCGCGCGACCGCTTGCACGTAGCGGAAGGGATTCAGGATCGTGGCGTGGTCGGCCAGGAACATGCCGATGCGGTAGCGCGCGCCGACCGCGGGTTCGAGGCCCAGGATGCCCTGGCGGTCCAGCCGTTCGAACCGGTAGCCGTACTGTTCGCGCAGGCGCCAGCCGCCGGCATCCTTTGCCAGCGCGGCCTCGTCGGGATAAAGATGCAGGTGGCCGCGCTGCAGCACGAGCTCCGGCACGCCGATCTCGCGCGCCAGCGCCAGATGGCGCTGCACCGCGTCCGCGTGCAGGGCGGCCAGCCGCCGCGCCGCGTCGGCGACGGCCTCGGCCCGCGAGGCGGCGACGAATCGCAGCAGCCAGGGCAGGGCGCGCGGAAGATAGGCCAACGACAGGCGCAGCGGGCTTTTGGGATCCAACAGCATGCCGGGCACCGTTTTCAGGATACCGGGCATGGCCAGCGGCGCCACCGAACCCGGGCTGATCGCGCCGGAATTGCCATAGCTGCATCCGCTGCCCGGTTCGGCGGGGTCGATCAACGTCACCTGGGCGCCGCGCCGCTGCAGCGTATACGCCGTGACGGCGCCCACCACGCCGGCGCCGATGACGGCGACCCGCATGCCGGCGCGTGCACCCCCGGCGTCGTCATAGATTCCACTCGTGTCGCGCATCGTGCAGGCCCTAGGCCTCTTCGTTGTCGATGACATAGCGGATGAAGCCGCTATGCGGGGTGTATTTGTCGTAGAGGCCGCGCGCGCGGTAATTGTTTTCCCGGGTCTGCCAGTACAGACGCGACCATTTGCGCGCCTTCATTTCGTCGACCAGCCAGTCGATCAGCTGCCGGCCCACGCCGCTGGCGCGCGCCTCCGGATCGACGAACAGGTCTTGCAGATAGCACACCGGGGCCAGCGTCGACGTGTTTTCGTGCAGCAGGTAATTCGCGATCCCGATGACCGCTCCGGTATCGTCCTCGGCAACGATGGCATGCACCGGCGAGTGCGGATCGAGGATGCGCGACCATGTATGGCGGGTAATGGCGGGGTCGGGTTCGCGTTCATAGAAACGCGTGTAGCCGTCCCACAGGATGCGCCAGCGCGCTTCGTCCCGGGGCTCGATGGGTCGGATGTGTGTCTTGGGCATGGCCGGCAACGGGTGGGGGCGCGCGCGGCCGCCGTGGCCGCCCTAGCGCGGGAACAGCTGATCGTACACGTCGCCGGCCAGGGCCTGCAATTCCGGCGCGGGCAGGTCGCCATTCAGGGCATAGCCATAGCCGTTCTCTACCCAGTAGAAAGCCGTGCCGCTGGCCGACTGGACGGAGCGGAAAGCGGTTTCCCGCGGCGCCACGCCATCGGGAAAGACGGCGACATACAGCGTCATCCGGCGGCCGCGGCCGTCCTCGTACATGAACTGCGCGCGCGCCAGCGCATTCGCCGCCGTGCCGCCGGCGGGAGCGGTGCCCGGCATGACGGAAGATGCGGCCGCCCGTGTCGCGCTTTGCGCCGCGGGCTCTCCGGGCAGCAGCCGGCCGCCCAGCAACCGAAAACCGCGGTCCTGCAGCGCCGGCGCCGCCAGCGGCCGGCCCAGGCGGCGGCTCAGCCATTGCACCAGATGCGCTTCTTCCTGCGCGCCGACTTCGACCGGATGGCGCACCTCCGGGGAATAGACCGCGTAGGCGGCCGTGGCATCGCGCACGAACTGCGGCGGCGCGGACGCGACGGCGGCGCCCGGCGCGCCGGGCAGGCGCTGCCATGCCTGCATGCCGGTGGCGCCCGCCGCGACCAGCAGGACGGCGGCGACCGCCCGGGTCCAGGGGTTCCAGCGACGACGCCGGTGGCGCAGTACCGTATCGGCCAGGGCCGCGGGCGTGGGGCCGGGATCGATCTCGCGGCCCAGGCGCCGCAGCGCGAAACGCTGGGCATGCCAATGCGCAACCCGCACTGCCGCGTCGGGGTGGCGCTGGAGATGCCGCAGGACGGCCGGCATGCGCGCCGCATCCAGCTGGCCGTCGACGAAGGCGTGCAGCTCGTCGTCGGAAACAAGGGCGTCGCTTTCCATCATCGCTTCACCAGGTGCAGGGGAGTGGGCGTGGCCGCATCGTCCGGGCCGGCCATGGCCACGCGCACGGCTTCGCGCGCGCGATGCAGCCGGGACATGACGGTGCCCGTGGGAATCTGCAGGATTTCCGCCGCCTCGGCGTAGGTGTATTCCTCCACGGTCACCAGCAACAGCACCGTGCGCAGGGTAGGGGTCAGGCGCGCCAGCGCGCGCTCCAGGTCCAGCATGTCCGGCGCATGGGCCATGGGCTCGTGCGCCAGATCGGGATGGTCGTCCCAGTTGTCGTGATTGTCGTCATGGCGCCAGTCGCGGACCCGGTTCAGATACAGGTTGTGCATCAGGGTCATCAGCCACGCGCGCAGCGCGGTGCCGGGCTTCCATAGCGACCACTTGGCGCAGGCGCGTTCCAGCGTATCCTGGACCAGGTCGTCCGCGCTGGCCGCATCGCCCGCCAACAGGCGGGCATAGCGGCGCAGCGACGGAATATGGCCGAGGATCTGCTCCACGCCGGGCGCCTGCGCCATGGCGGGTCAGGGCTTGGCCGCGTGCCAGACGCCGCCGACACCGTCGCCGGTCTTGTCGCCGGCGGCCTTGTCCTTGACCCAGTAGTACACGGGCTGGCCCTTGTACGCCCATTGCCTGGAGCCGTCGTCGCGAGTGATTACCGTCCACGCGCCGTCGGCCTTGGCGTCCGCCTGGGCTGCCAGGGGCGGCCAGTTGGTGGCGCAACCGCCGTTGCAGACGCTCTTGCCGGAATTGGGCGTGTCCTTGTCGAACGTGTACAGCGTCATGCCTTTGTCGCCGACCAGCACGCCATTGCTGGTCTTCGCGGGAGCGGCGGCGATCGCGGTGCCGGCGATCAGAAGGGCGGCGGCGCCCAGGGCGGAAAGCGTGAATTTGCGAACCATAAGACCTCCGAGTGGTGGGTTTGCATGGGAGTGAACACCGCGGGCGCCCGATTTATTCCATCGGCGCGTGCGTCAATCCCGCCACCACCTCCACCACCTGCTCCAGCGCTACCCGGATATGCGCTTGCAAGACCTTGACGGCGCCGGCGGCGTCGCCCTTTTCCGCGCGCTCGATCAAGGCCAGGTGCTCCGCATAGGCCTGCTCGCGCAGCGGCACGTTGACCACCTGGAAGCGCAGATAGCGGTCGCCGCGATCATGCAGTTGCCGCAGGACGGTCATCGCCAGGTCGCGTCGCGCCGGCAGGTACAGGGTTTCGTGCAGGCGCCAGTTGATACGCCCCCATTCCGCCGTGTCGGCGTGCCGGGAGGCCTCCAGCGCGCCCCGCGCCGCGTCCAGCGGCCCGCCGCCGCCGGCGCGGATGGCTTCGCCGAACAGCCAGGGTTCGATCTGCAGGCGCAATTCGAAGGTTTCGACGACGTCGGCCGCCGAGATGGCGCAGACATAGGCGCCGCGATGGGCGTGCACGGAAACCAGTCCTTCGGCTTCCAGCCGGCGGATCGCTTCGCGCACCGGGATGCGGCTGACGCCGAGTTCTTCGGCCAGGGCTTCCTGCCGCAAGGGCGCGCCGGGCCGCAGTTGCCCCGACAGGATGCGCTGCCGCAAGGCTTCCAGCACCAGGTCGACCGTGGTGCGCCGCACGAGCTTGCCGTCCCTTTCCGTTTGGGCTGGATTGATCATGAAATCCTCGTAAACCCTAGCTTCGATCTTGTTGACCATGGGGTGTCGGCAGTCTAGCATGAGCTCGTATCCAGGATATTGGATCCAATCAATGCATGCGTCGTCCCACGCGCCAGCCGCTGTGGGACGGCCCGCCAGGCGTGCGGCTCGCGCCATTCGTGCCCTTGGAGAGATCGTCCCATGAATCGCCGTCATTTCGTCGCCGCAGCCCTGGTCGCCGCCGTGGCCAGCAGTTTCACCCTGCCCACCGTGGCGCAGGCGTCCGACTTCGTCGTCGGCGCGCTCAGCCCGCTCACGGGTTCGGGGGCGCCTTACGGGCCCGGCATGGTCAAGGCCATCCAGCTGGCCGCCAAGGAGATCAATGCCGCGGGCGGCGCGCAGGGTGCGCAATTCCGCGTCGTGGTGGAGGATACCCAGACCGCACCGCAGGCCGCCGTGACCGGTGCCAAGAAAATGATCGAGGTCGATAAGGTCCACGCGATCCTGGGGTGCTGGAGTTCCGGCGAGTCGCTGGCCGTCATCCCGCTGACGAACGAGGCCGACATTCCGCTGATGCACGCCTCGGGCGCCCCCGCGCTGAGCGC
Source organism: Bordetella sp. (assembly GCF_057362025.1). Classification (NCBI taxonomy): domain Bacteria; kingdom Pseudomonadati; phylum Pseudomonadota; class Betaproteobacteria; order Burkholderiales; family Alcaligenaceae; genus Bordetella; species Bordetella sp. Next base: position 21,015 of record NZ_JBMQQZ010000003.1, read on the forward strand.
GGAAGCCAATCCCAAACGGCTGGGTTTCCGTTTCCAGGCGACCAACGGGCGCTTCGGCCAGGCATTCGCCAAGATCGCCGAACGCCAGGGCTTCAAGCACCCCGCGACCATGGCATTCAACAATGCATCGGGCATCGGCAATACCGAAGGCTTTACGCAGGCATGGAAGGCCGCCGGCGGCAAGGTCGTGGCCAGCGTGGTCTACGAACCGAACCGGCCTTCCTATCGCTCGGAATTGCAGTCGGTGCTGCGCGCCAAGCCGGATGTGATCGTGACCGGATCCTATCTGGCCGACACCACCATCCTGCTGCGCGAGTGGTACCAGACCGGTATCGATACGCACTGGATCATTCCCGGCTGGGCAGCCAACCCGGACCTGATCAAGGCGCTGGGACCGAAGGTGACCGAAGGCATCATTTCGGTGGAATCGGTCAGCAATGAAAACGCCCCCAACTATGCCCACGTGCGCGACGCGCTGGGCAAGGAGGGGGTGGATGTCTCGGCCAATGTCTATGCGCCGATGGCCTACGACCAGGCCGTCATCCTGGCGTTGGCGGTACAGGCGCTGGGGCCGAAGGCGACGGGCCCGGAACTGGCCAAAAAGATGCATGAAATGGGCACGCCCGGCGGCGAAAAGGTGTACACCTTCGCGGACGGCAAGAAGCTGCTGGAGGCCGGCAAGCGCATCACCTATGTCGGCGCTTCCAGTGCGCTGAATTTCGACCAGTACAACGATGTCACCCCGGACTTCGCCGCTTCCTTCGTGGAGAACGGCAAACTGGTGCGCAAGTACGTCGTCAAGCTGTAAGGCGGCCGCGTGTCCTACGCCGATTACATCAACCTGGTCATCAACGGCCTGGTGGAAGGGCTGATCATCGCCTTGCCGGCCCTGGCGCTGACGCTGGTCTACGGGCTGGCCCGCTTTCCGAACGCGGCGACCGGCGACATCGTCGCCGTGGGCGGTTATGCGGGCCTGGCCGCCCACCACCTGACCGGGTCGCTGGTGGTGGCCGGCCTGGCGGGCGCGGCCGGCGGCGCGGTCGCGTCGGTGCTGGCCTTCGTCCTGGCGTTCCGGCCCGTCATCCGCCGCTCGGTCATTACGCTGCTTTTGACCTCCATCGGCGTGGGCTTCGTCATCCGCGCCGCGCTGGGCGTGGCGTTCGGCCACGATCCGCGCGCCTTCGATATGCCGCTGGAGCGCGCCTGGCGCTTCGGCGACGTGTCGATCGCGCCGGCCGACCTCAGTCTGGCAGCGCTGACGCTGCTGACACTGGCCGTGGTATTCATCATGCTCTATGCCACGCCGCTGGGCCGTTCGCTGCGTGCCATCGCCGACGATCCGGACCTGGCGCGGGTCAGCGGCATCCGGCGCGAGCGCTGCATGCTGGCCATGTGGGCGATCGCCGGGATGGTGTGCGGCATCGCCGGTACGGTCACCGGCATGCGCACGGTGGTCTATCCCGACGCGGGCTGGAACCTGCTGTTGCCTGCTTTCGCCGCGGCGGTGGTGGGAGGCCTGGGCAACCCCGTGGGGGCCGTCATGGGCGCGCTGCTGCTGGGCGTGCTGCAGGAACTGTCCACGCCCGCCGTCGGCTTCGTCTACAAGATCGCGCTGGGCTACGTCTTCATGATGCTCGTGCTGCTGCTGCGTCCGCAGGGGCTGTTCAACCGGCCGGTGGGGGTGCGCTGATGATGAGCTACATGCTGTCCATCCTGGTGATCATGGGCATCTACATGCTGCTGGCGCTGGCACTGGACCTGCAATACGGTTTTACCGGCCTGATCAATTTCGGGCTGGCCGGCTTCTTCGGCATCGGCGCCTATGCGTCGGCGCTGCTGACGATGAAAGCGGGATGGAGCCCGCTGCTGTCCTTTCCGGCGGCGATGATCGCCGCCGCCCTGTTGGCCTGGCCCCTGGGACGCGTGGCCTTGCGGCTGCGCGACGACTACCTGGCCATCGTCACATTGGGATTTTCCGAAATCGTGCGCCTGGTGCTGGTGCAGGAACAATGGCTGACCAACGGCGTGCAGGGGATTCCGGGCGTGCCGCGGCTGGGAGCCGGCTGGGGCGACGCGCGCTTCAGCGACACCCTGCTGCTGGCCGTGCTGGCGCTGTCCATCGCTGCCGCCGTGGCGGTACTGCGCCGGGTCACGCATAGTCCGTACGGGCGGACGATACAGGCGGTGCGCGACGACGAAACGGCCGTGCGCGTGCTGGGCAAGGAGCCCGCGCGCTTCAAGACCCAGGTATTGATGCTGGGCGCCGCGCTATCGGGCCTGGCGGGCGCCTACTTCGCGCACTACATGACCTACATCGTGCCCGACCAGTTCGTGCCGCTGATCACCTTCTACGTGTGGATGGCCATCATCATGGGCGGCGTGGCGCGCCTGTCGGGCAGCGTGGCGGGCGCCGTGCTGCTGGTGCTGTTCCTGGAAGGCGTGAGATTCACGCGCGGCATTATTCCCGGCGTGTCGGACGCCGACATGGGCAGCGTGCAATTGGGCGTGGTGGGGCTGGTCCTGATTCTCTTCATGCGTTGGCGGCCACAGGGCTTGTTCGGCGCGAGGGGCGCGCGATGACGCGCCTGGCGACGAACGGCATTTCGCTGTCCTACGGCGATTTCCAGGTGCTGGACGGCGTGACGCTGTCCATGAGCCTGGACGGGCTGCATGGGATGATCGGCCCCAACGGGGCCGGCAAAAGCACCTTGTTCGCGGTACTCAGCGGTTTTCTGCGGCCATCCGCCGGCGAGGTCAGCTTCGACGGCACGGTGCTGCGCAAGGCCGATCCCGCCGCGCGTGCCCGCATGGGGCTGGGGCGCACGTTCCAGATCCCGCGCGAGTTCACGCACCTGACGGTGCGGCAGAACCTGATGGTGGGCCCACGCGACCAGCCGGGGGAATCGCTGCTGCCGCTGTTCTTCGCCCCTGGCCGCGTGCGCCGCGCCGAGGCCGAGATCGCCGCCCGCGCGCAGCATATCCTGGACTTCCTCAGGTTGAACGCGGTGGCGGACAAGCCGGCCGGCGGCCTGTCCGGCGGCCAGAAGAAGTTGCTGGAGCTCGGCCGCGCGCTGATGTCGGAGCCGAAGTTCATCCTGCTCGACGAACCCTATGCGGGCGTAAACCCCGTCCTGATCGAAGAGATCTCGCAGCGCATACGCGAAATCAATGCCGAACGCGGCATCGGCTTTCTTATCATCGAACACAACCTGATGGCGCTGAACCGCCTGGTCGGCGACCTGTACGTCCTGGACGGCGGACGCCTGCTGGCGCATGGCGAGCCGGACCAGGTGCTGTCGGAGCCGCACGTGCGCGCAGCCTATATGGGAGCGGCGATATGAAGCCCGTCCTGCGCTTGTCGGATCTGCGCGGCGGTTACGGCGACGCCGATGTCCTGAAGGGCATATCGCTGCACGTGCTGCCCGGCGAAATCGTGACCATCGCCGGCACCAACGGCGCCGGCAAGTCCACCATCATCAAGGCCGTGATGGGGCTGTTGCCGCGCACCGCCGGCCAGGTCGTGCTGCGCGAGCGCGACGTCGCGGGCCTGAGCGTCGAATCGCGGCTGGAATGCGGCATCGGCTACGTGCCGCAGGTCGCCAACGTATTCGCCTCGCTGACCGTGCAGGAAAACCTGCTGGTGGTGCAGGGGGTGAAACGCCCGCGCGAACGCGCCGACGCGATGTACCAGATGTTTCCCGCGCTGGTGCGCCATCGCCGCCGCGCGGCCGGCACCCTGTCCGGCGGCGAGCGCCAGCAGCTGGCTTTCGCCCGCGCGCTGATGCGCGAGCCGGATATCCTGCTGCTGGACGAGCCCACGGCCGCGCTATCGCCCGCGCGTGTAGAGGAAATCTTCGCCTACGTGCGCGGTCTGCCGGCCGCGGGCACCACCGTCCTGATGGTGGAACAGCGCGCGCGCCAATCGCTGGCGGTCAGCCAGCGCGGATACATCATCGACCAGGGTGTAGTCGCGATGGAAGGCGCGGCAACGGAACTCTTGCACGACACCCGGGCGGCGGATCTTTTCCTGGGCAAACACGATGCGTAGCACGGATATAGCATGACGGAGCTTGTGGTGGTCGGCGCCGGGGTGGTCGGCCTGGCCTGCGCGCGGCGCGCGCAGCGGCTGGGTTGGCGTGTCACCCTGCTGGACAGGGACTTCGAAGGCGACCGCGCCTCGCATGGCAACGCGGGCGGCATCGCGGTCAGCGAATCGACCCCCATCGCCGTGTCCGGCTTCAGCCTGAAGGCCGCGCGCTGGCTGCTGGACCCCTTGGGACCGCTGGCCATCCGTTTGCGCCATGCGCCGCGCCTTTTGCCCTGGCTGCGGGTCTTCAACCAGGTCGGGCGCCCCGATCATTTCCGCCGCATCTCGCGGGCGCTGGCGGCGCTGAACGAACGCGCGATGGGCGACCTGCTGCCCATGCTCGACGACGTGGGCCTGTCGGGCCAACTGCATCGGCGTGGCGCGCTGACCGTCTACGAATCCGATGCCGCCTTCGCCGCCGACGCGCATGAGTGGGCCTGGAAGCGCGAATTGGGCGTGCGCTGGTCTGCCGTGTCCATGGATGCGCTGCGCCAACTGGAACCCGCGCTGGCGCCGGTGTTTCGCCATGCCATCATGCTGGAGGACTGGGCCCACGTGGACGACCCGCTGAATATCGTTCGCGCGCTGCGCGAGCGCATCCGCGGCGACGGTGGCAGGCTGGTCGCCGCCGACGTTACGGCGCTATCCCTCGACGATCCGCTGCGCCCCGCGGCCGTGGACCGTGACGGCAGGCGCCACGCGGGCGATCGCCTGCTGGTGGCGGCGGGCGCGTGGTCCGGCGCGCTGGCGCGTTCGGCCGGCGACCGCGTCCTGCTCGAAAGCGAGCGCGGGTACAACACCACACTGCCCGCTGCGGCCGGGATGCTGGACCGGGAAGTCATCTTCGCGGAACGCAAGTTCGTGGCGACACCGCTGGCGATCGGCCTGCGCATCGGCGGCGCTGCCGAATTCGCGGGGCTGCAGGCGCCGCCCAATTACCGCCGCAGCGACGCGCTGCTGGCCCTGGCGCGCAGGTATCTGCCGGGAATGGACGAGCGCGATGCGCGACGCTGGATGGGGCATCGGCCCGCCACGCCGGACTCGCTGCCCGTCATCGGGCCCTCGCGCGTCTCGGAGCGCCTGCTGTATGCCTTCGGCCATGGGCATCTGGGATTGACGCAGGCAGCGACCACGGGCGCCATTGTCGGCGCCCTGCTGGCCGGCGAGGATACCGGCGTCGACCTGCGGCCTTACTCGATTACCCGTTTCCAAAAGGCGAACCCGCTATGCTGATTCTGAAGAACGCCCGCGTACTGGACGCGCATCACAAGGACGACGACGGTCGCTACGATGTCGTGGTGGAGGGGGATCGCATCCGCGAGGTCTCGCCCCGGCCGGTACAGGCCGGCAGCGACGACCAGGTCATCGATGTCGCCGGCCGTACCCTGATGCCGGGCATGATCGATTGCCACGTCCACGTGGTGGCGTCGATGGCCAACCTGGGCACCAATGCACGCATGCCGGCTGCTTTCGCCACGTTGCGCGCCGTGCCCATCCTGGCGGCCATGTTGCGGCGTGGCTTCACCACCGTCCGCGATGCGGGGGGCGCCGATTACGCCTTGCGTCGCGCGGTGGAGGATGGCCTGATCGACGGCCCGCGCCTGTTCATCGCCGGCAAGGCGCTCTCGCAGACGGGCGGCCATGGCGACTTCCGCGAACGCATCGACCTGAGCGATCCGGACCCCTGTCCCTGCCACCGCAACCTGGGTGCCATCGCGCGGGTGGTCGATGGCGTGGACGCCGTGCGCAAGGCGGTACGCGAGGAGATGCGGGCGGGCGCCACGCATATCAAGATCATGGCGTCCGGCGGCGTGGCTTCGCCCACCGATCCCATCGGCAACCTGCAGTACTCGCGCGACGAGGTCGCCGCCATCGTGGAAGAAGCCGCCTCGCACCAGACCTACGTCATGGCGCACGCGTACACGGGCAAGGCGATCGCGCGCGCCGTCCAACTGGGCGTGCGGACCATCGAGCACGGCAACCTGGTCGACGACGACGCCGCGGCCGCGATGGCCGAACACGGCGCGTATGCGGTACCCACTCTGGTCACCTACGAGGCTTTGCACAAGGTGGGCGCGCAATATGGCGTGCCGCCGGAAGCCGTGGCCAAGATCGACGACGTGCGCCTGCAAGGCCTGCAATCCCTGGAGATTTTCAAGCGCCATGGCGTGCGCATGGGCCTGGGCTCGGACCTGCTGGGCGAAATGCATACCTTCCAGAGCGACGAACTGCGTATCCGATCGCAGGTATTGGGAAATTTCGAGGTGATCTGCCAGGCGACCGAAGTCGGGGCCGACATCGTCGGACAGAAGAACAAGCTGGGCATCGTTGCGCCGGATGCGTTCGCCGACCTGCTGATCGTCGATGGCGACCCGGTTGCCGATATTTCCCTGTTGTGCGGCCAGGGCGAGCACCTGGCCATGGTGATGAAAGCGGGCAAACCCGTGCACCTGCGCTAAGGCTTGGGTCCCGGCGTCCTGCGCGGGCATGGGCCGCGCGCGCCGCCGGGGTATCTTCATTCTTTTATCCTGGACTGAAATCATGAAAGTAAATTGGGCTGGTGTCTTTCCCGCCGTGACCACGAAGATGAAGGCGGATCAATCCCTGGACCATGACGCGATCGCGGCGGGCCTGGAACGGTTGATCGCCAACGGCGTGGGCGGCGTGGTGATGATGGGCATGGTGGGCGAGAACGCATCGCTGGCGCCCGAGGAAAAACTGACGGTCCTGCGCATCGCCATGGAAACCGTCAAGGGGCGCGTGCCCATCGTGTCGGGACTGGCCGAAACCACGACCGCGGCCGCCGCGCGCTATGCCAAAGAGGCCGAACGCATCGGCGTGGATGGCCTGATGGTTTTTCCGGCGCTGACGTACAAGTCGGATGCGGCCGAAACCATGGCGTTCTACCGCGGCGTCGCGCGCGCCAGCGGCCTGCCCATCATGATCTACAACAATCCGCGCGGCTATGGCGTCGACATGACGCCGCAATTGCTGGCGCAACTGGCCGACGAGCCGACGCTGGCCTGCGTCAAGGAAGAGACCTACGACACGACGCGCGTGACCGACATCTACGCGCAGCTGGGCGACCGCTACACGGTGTTCTGCGGCGTGGACGACCTGGTGCTCGAAAGCGTTGCGCTGGGTGTGAAGGGCTGGGTATCGGGCATGGCCAACGCGCTGCCCAAGGAGTCCGTGCAACTCCTCGATCTGGCGGTCAAGGGCGATTACGAGAATGCGCGTTTGCTGTATCGCAAGCTGATCAAGCTGTTCCACCTGGATACGCACGTCAAGCTGGTGCAGTACATCAAGCTGGCGGAAAACATCACCGCCGGGTATGCCGAAACCGTGCGCGAACCGCGCCTGCCCCTGACGGGCGCCGAACGCGAGGCCACGTTGGCGATCATCCACGAAACACTGGCGGCGCTGAAAGGGGCCTGAGCGGGACAGCGCGAAGTCTGGGCAGCGCGAAGGTAGGGCAGGGCAGGGCGAAGGCAGGGCGCCACCGAAGCCGGCGGCATGAAGCCCGGGTTGCGAAGGCCGGGGGCGCGCAAGCAAGCCCGGCCTGAAGTCATGGCACGGGGATCGCCTTCATTGACCTGCGTGCGCCCTTGAAACCCTGCTCCCGCCATGGCGGCGCATGGTGCGGCGCGGTATATATATTAATATATATAACTTATATAAGACTTCAACGCCGTCCCCATTTTGCGGCCTTGCCTTTCGCCGCCATCCTCCGTCGCAGCATCATGTCTACGCCTCCCGGCACCCTCGCTTCCGCTTCACCTCCCGCCTCTTCTACCTCCGCCAGCTTGACCCACCGCGAGATCATGCGCGTGATCGGCGGCATTGTGCTGTGCATCCTGCTGGCCGCCCTGGACCAGACGGTGGTGATCCCCGCCGTGCCCGCCATCGCGGCGGACCTGAACGGCTTCGGGCACTTGTCGTGGATCGTCGCGGCCTATCTGATCGCGGCCACGGTCACCACGCCCATCTACGGCAAGCTGTCCGACATTTACGGACGCCGGCAACTGCTGACGATTTCCATCGGCCTTTTCGTCGTCACCTCGGTGATGTGCGCGCTGGCGCAGACGCTGAACCAGTTGATCCTGTTCCGCACGCTGCAGGGGCTGGGCGGCGGCGGCCTGATGTCCCTGGCGCAGGCCGCCATCGCCGACGTCGTGGCGCCGCGCCAACGCGGCCGCTACCAGGGCTACCTGGCGGCGGTCTGGGGCGTGGCCTCGATCGCGGGACCGCTGGTGGGCGGCTATGTGTCCGAGCATCTGTCGTGGCGCTGGCTGTTCTGGCTGAACGTGCCGCTGGGCCTGTTCGCCATGTATTCCTGCAATCGCGGGCTGCGCATGCTGAAGCCGCGCGGCGGCAAGGTCCGCCTGGATCTCGTCGGTTCGCTGCTGCTGGCAGCCACCATTGTGTCCTGCCTGCTGGCGCTCAGTTGGGGGGGCAGCAGCTACGGCTGGTTCTCGCCGGAGATCATGGGACTGCTGGCGCTGAGCGCCCTTACGCTGGCCGCGCTGGTGTGGCAGGAGCGGCGCGCGGCCGATCCGCTGCTGCCGCCGCGCATGTTCCGCAATCGCACTTTCGTCTGCGGCATCGCGGCGTCTTCGCTGGGGGCGCTGGGGATTTTCCTGTGCATTTTCGCGCTGCCGCTGTACTTCCAGCTGGTGCGCGGCACCAGCGCATCGGAATCCGGCCTGTTCGTCACGCCGTTCCTGCTGTCCAACGTGCTGGGCAACATCATCAGCAGCAATCTGGCGCGGCGTACGGGCCGCATGCGCGGCATCTTGTCGGCCGGCTTCATCGGCGGCGCCATCGGCCTGTGCCTGTTGGCCTTCATGGGCGCGGGCGTGTCGCTGGTCTTCGTCCTGGCCGCCACGCTGTTGACCGGCGTGGGGCTGGGTTCCTGCATGGTGGGCACCATCATGGTGGTGCAGAACGCGCTGGATCCGCGCGATATCGGCGCGGGCACCGGCTCGGTGCTGGTGCTGCGCTCCATGGGCAGCGCCTTCGGCAGCGCATTGGCCGGCACCTTGCTGGGCCTGGGTTTCGCCGCGTCGCTGACGGCGGCGGGCATCACGCAGCAGATCGACCTGGGCGCGCTGCGCCATGGCAGCGACGTACTGTCGCAACTGCCGGAGGCGGCCCGGCGCGTGCTGATGGACGGCGTGGCGTCGACCTTCCGCGATATCTTCGCCTTTGGCGCGGCGATCGCGCTGCTGTCGCTGCTGGTGGTGCGGCGCATGCCGGATCTGGAACTGCGCGGCGGCCTGGCCGCGCATACGCCCGTCGGCGAGTAAACGGGGCGCCGTGCGATTCCCGGCTGCGAGGGGATCGCCGCGGCCTGCCGGCCTGCTTCAGGGCACGAGCGACAAACCGATGCCGATCTGCGAGCTTTGCCGCTGGTTATAGCCCAGCAAGGTGTCGCCGTAGCCGTTGAAGTACTGCAGGTGCAGATAGCCGTTCATGTTCAGGAAGGTGCGCTTCAGCGGCCATGCCAGATCCAGCTGCGCCGTGCGCCGCGCGCTGTCGCCCTGCCGATACATCAGCGATGCGACCAGGCCGTTGTCCTGCGCCCAGCGCAAGTGGTAATCCACCCAGCCCGTGTAGTCCGTGTAGTCGCGGTTCTGGTCGCCCAGCGCGAAATAACCCTTGATGCGCGGGGCGAACGTCAAGGTGCTGCCGCCCTCGAAGCGATAGTTCAGGGCCGGCTGTACGAAGGCATCGTTCACCGAACGCGAATCATCGCCGGCCTTGCCGTTGGAGGCGTGCTCCACGCCGCTGGCCATGCCCAGGCTCCAGTCGTTGTGCTTCGACTGCCACATCTTGTCCGACTGCCAGAACAGGCTGGGATTGAAGGTGGTATCGATGAAGGGGCGGGAGTCGCCCTGCAAATCCCAGACTGAGGTCTGCGTGTAGGCCAGGTAGAGGTGGTCGAGGAAGCCGGGCTGCTCGCCGCGGTCGGGCGTGAACAGCTTGTACTTGAAGCTGAACTGGAATTTCGCCGTGGTGCGGTCGCGCGTGCGCAGGTCGAAATACGTGGGTTCATACTCCGACAGGCCCGCGCGCAGGCGATCGAAGGCGGGATTTCCGGTGGAGGCCGGGCTTGCTGCGACCGCCACATCGGTGGGCGCCGGTCCCGCCTGCGGCGACACGCCGGTGGCCTGGACTTCCGCCGCGGGCAGGGCCTTGCCGGTACGCGCATCCACGACGGGCACATCGGCCGGCCTGCTGGCGATGGCGCCGATGCCGCTGGCATCCAAAGCCATCATCGCCGGTTCGCCCTCGATGGAAACGGCCTGCAGGCCGGTGGCGGTGGCCGGTACGACCGCGGTCCATGACATGCGGGCAAAGTTGTTGACCGGCACGTTGATGTCCAGTTCGGCGCTGTCGGCGTTGGCCAGGCTGCGCACCACGGCACCCGAGGCCGAGCGCCATTGCAGTACCAGCTTGGCGGGTGGCTTCCAGCGCCCTCCGGCATCGCCGTCGTTGAAATAGACGGCCTGGACATGGACGGTGGTTCCCGGGGCGGCGCTGGCGCGATCCAGCTTGTAGCTGATGCCGGCATGCGCGGTGCAGGCCGCGGCGGCAGACAGCATGGCGGCAAGCCCTCCCAATGGCCGCCCAAGGCGCTTGTGTACGGTAGTAGTGCGAGGCATGGTCGTGTAGGGCCGGATGCAGGACGTCGCACTCTAGCATCGCGCCCGCACGACGTTGAAACAGCTTGTAATGGAGGCGCGGCGCCTGCGACCTCAGCATGCGGTGTGGTGGCTCGCCCGCGCTGCCTCCAGGGGGCAGCCGCGAAGTACGACTTGGTTACTGGCCTCAGGCAATGGATTACACATATGGCCTGAGTGCCGCGGCTATTCGCGCGCCCGGACAAACGCGCGCGCGGACAAGGTAAAATTCGCCGCGCCGCCATCCTGGCAGCCTGTTCAGGAACCTGCCGGCCTTGCCGCCCTTAGCTCAGTTGGATAGAGCACTCGCCTTCTAAGCGAGCGGTCACACGTTCGAATCGTGTAGGGCGGGCCATTCGTTCTGGCCCGGCGGGCAAGCCGCAAGGCGATGGTTGGCCGTGCTACCACTGTCCATCCAGATCGCGGCGGTGCGGTTCGAAAGCCTCCATCAGAAAATCGACGAGGGCGCGGGTCTTCGCGGAAAGATGGCTGCGCGTGGGAAAAACCGCATAGATATCCGCGGGCGGCGGATCCCATTTGGGCAGGATGCGCCGCAGCCTGCCGGATCGCAGCAAAGGGGCGATCTCCCATAGCGAGCGCATCAGGATGCCGTGTCCGTCCAGCGCCCAGCCCACGACGCATTCCCCATCGTTGCAGGCGAGTGGGCCACGGACCTTTACGGTTTCCGCATGCGCGCCCGACCGCAGGTGCCAGGTACCGAAGGTCTCGTCGCTTTCCTGTATGAACAGGCAGGCGTGCCGCGCCAGCTCGCGCGGGCTGGCAGGCTGGCCGTGCCTGGCCAGGTAGGTCCTGGCCGCGCCCAGCACGCGGCGGTTATGGGCCAGTAGCCTGGCCGTCAACGTCGAATCGGGCAGCTCGCCGACGCGAACCTGCAGGTCGTAACCCTGTTCGATCATGTTCACGGGCCGGTCCGTCAGCGTCAGCTGGACTTCGACTTCGGGATAGCGCCGCGCGAAGGCCGACAGGGCAGGCGCGACGTGCCGGCGGCCGAATCCCAAGGTGCTCACCACGCGCAGGATTCCGCGCGGCATCGCCCGCGCGCCGGCGACCTTGCGCTCCAGCGCTTCCAGGTCCTCCAGCACCCTGGCGCCTTCGACCAGATAGGTTTCTCCTTCCGGCGTCAGGCTGGCGCGCCGGGTCGTGCGTTGCAGAAGGCGCACCCCCAGCCGCCGCTCCAGCGCCGCCAGGCGCTTGCTGACGGCGGGGGGTGTGATTCCCAGGTGCTGCGCGACTTCCCGCAGGTTGCTGTGTTTGGCGACGAGGGAGAAAAACTCCAGGTCCGAAAGCGCGCTCATTGTTAACTCAGAAGAAATGAACAACTAATCTGGATGACACTATAAGAGATTAATTCACTATTAACATTCAAGCACACAAGAAACCACAACGGGAGACAAACCATGTTCAGCCGTCGCTTTCTCGCCCTGATTTCCTCATTGTTCATCTGCGCATCGGCCGCGGCGCAATATCCGGAACGTCCGGTCAAGCTGATCGTCCCCTACGCCCCGGGCGGAAGCGTCGACATCGTCGCGCGCATGATCAGCGACGAATGGGCCAGGGCACTGGGCCGTCCCATCGTGATCGAAAACCGGGGCGGCGCCGGCGGCAATGTCGGCGTGGATGCCGTGTCGAAAGCCGCGGCCGACGGCTACACCATCGGCGTGCAGTCGGTCTCGCTGGCGATCAATCCCGCGTTGTTCTCCAGCATGCCCTACGACACATTGAAGGACCTCGCGCCCATCGGCATGGTGGCGTCGTCGCAGCACGTGCTCGTCGTCAACGACCAGGTACCGGCCAAGAGCGTCAGGGAACTGGTCGATCTGGCGAAGCGCGAACCGGGCAAGCTCAGCTACGCCTCCGCCGGTCCCGGCAGCACCTTCCATATGGCGGCGGCGCTGTTCACCTCCGTGGCCGGCGTGGATATCGTCCACATTCCCTATCGTGGCGGCGGACCGGCCCTGATCGATACGATCGGCGGACAGGTCCAGCTGTGTTTCCCGGTCCTGTCCGCCGCGCGCGGGCAGGTCGAGGCCGGCAAGGTGCGCGCGCTGGGCGTCACCGGAAGCAAGCGTTCGCCCCTGATGCCGGACGTACCCACCATCGCCGAAGCCGGATTGCCGGGCTATGCCTTCGAGACCTGGTTCATGGTGTTCGCCCCGGCGAATACGCCCAAGCCGGTCATCGACAAGCTGAACGAAACGCTGGTCCACGTGCTGGCATCGCCCGCGATGGTGGACCGCATGACACGCGAAGGCTTCGAGGCCACGCCGTCGTCGCCCGCCCAGGCGCGCACGCGCCTGGAAACCGAAATGCCCCAGTGGGCAAAACTCATCAAGGAAAGCGGCATCACGATGCAGTGAGCCCGCTTGCCGTCCTTCGTGTCCTTCCTACCCCTGGCTCACATGTCCCCACGAACGCTTTACCAGAAACTGCTGGATACCCACACGGTGGCGACGCTGGACGAACAGAACGTCCTGCTCTTCTGCGACCTGCACCTGATGAACGAGTACACCAGTCCCCAGGCTTTCGCGGGACTGCGCGAGGCGGGGCGCACCGTGGCCATGCCGGGGCAGAATGTGGCCACGGTCAGCCACATCATTCCCACCCATCCGGGCAAGGTAAGGGTGATTGCCGACGCCGCCTCGGCGCTTCAGGCCAGTAACCTGAAGAGAAACTGCGATGCCTTCGATATTCCGCTGTTCGACACCAACGACGCCTTGCAGGGCATCGAGCACGTGGTGGCCCCGGAACACGGCATGATCAGGCCCGGCATGGTGGTCATCTGCGGCGACAGCCATACGACGACGTACGGCGCGCTGGGGGCGCTGGGCTTTGGCATCGGTACGACCGAAGTGGAACATGTCCTTGCCACGCAAACGCTGGTCTATCGTGTGGCGCAGACCATGCAGATCCGTATCGACGGTCAGCTGCCGTTCGGCGTGACGAGCAAGGACCTGGTGCTGACCATCGTCGGGCGGATCGGCGCCCAGGGCGCGCGCGGGTACGTGGTCGAATACAGCGGCAGCGCGGTGGAAGCGCTTTCCATCGAGGCGCGCTTCACGCTGTGCAACATGCTCGTGGAGGCCGGCGCGCGCGGCGCGCTGGTCGCGCCCGACCGAAAGGCCATCGATTACGTCATGGCGCGCGCCCCGGATCTGGCCGGACCGCACAGGCAGGCCGCGCTGGAAGCGTGGCGCGACCTGCGTACCGACGAAGGAGCGCATTTCGATGCGGTCCACAGCATCGATGCCGCTACGATCGCGCCACAGGTTACCTGGGGTACCAGCCCCGACCAGGTCATCGCCATCGACGGCCGCGTGCCGCATTTGGACCAGCTGCAGGACGCGGTGGCGCGCGGCAGCGCCGCGCGGGCCATGGAATACACCCGCCTGCCCGCCGGCGCCGCCATTGCCGGAACGCCGGTGCAGCACGTCTTCATCGGCTCTTGCACCAACGGCCGCATCGAGGATCTTCGTGCCGCCGCCGCCGTCGCTCGTGGCCGTCGCGTCGCCCCGGGCGTGCGGGCGATGGTGGTGCCCGGGTCGGGGGCGGTGAAGGCGGCCGCGGAAGCCGAAGGGCTGGACAAGGTCTTCATCGAGGCAGGTTTCGAATGGCGCAATGCCGGTTGTTCGATGTGCCTCGCCATGAACGACGACGTGCTGGACGAGGGCGTGCGCTGCGCTTCGACGACGAACCGCAATTTCGAGGGCCGCCAGGGCAGGGGCGCCATTACCCATCTGATGAGCCCGGCGATGGCGGCGGCGGCCGCGACCGCCGGCCGCATCATGGACGTACGCGAATTGAAGGAGCAGGCGCAATGACCCACACCGCTCGCATCGAAGGCCGCGCGGCGGCCCTGCGCATCGAAAACCTGGACACCGACCAGATCATGCCCAAGCAGTTTCTGCGGGGCATCGATAAGTCAGGCTTGCAGGACGGATTGCTCTACGATCTGCGCTACGACCCGCAGGGCCGGCCCTGTCCGGATTTTGTGCTGAACCGGGATGCCTATGCCGGGGTTTCGGTCCTGATCGGGGGATCGAACTTCGGCTGCGGATCCAGCCGCGAGCATGCGGTGTGGGGCCTTCAGCAGTTCGGCATCCGGGCGGTGGTCGCCCCCAGCTTCGCGGAGATTTTCCACTCCAATGCGATGAACAACCGGTTGCTGCTGGTCGCCTTGCCGGCGGACGATATTGCGAGGCTGATGTCCGACGCGGACGATCCCGCGCATAACGCCGTCATGATCGATATCGCCACGCAGACGCTGCAAAGCCGGTCCGTGCGGACGGACTTCGAGCTGGTGCCGCGGCATAAGCGCATGTTCCTCGAGGGCCTGGATAGCATCGGCCTGTCCCTGACCTACCGCGAGCAGATCGATCGCTACGCCGCGGACCATTGGAACAGGCAACCGTGGCTGAAGGACATTGCGGCGCACACGCGCGCGCGCCTGTCCCGCGAAGGGCCGCGATGATTTCCATCGCTACTCATCCATGACACGCCGGCGCGACGGATCGCTGGAAAGGCCGCGCGCCCCCTGTCCACTGCCGGGCACGGTCTTTGCTGAACTGTGATCGTTGCGCCAATTTCGGCGTGTTTTGACAGGAGTACAGCGATGAACAAAGACCAAGCGAAGGGCGTGGGCGAACAGGTTAAGGGCAAGGTCAACGAGACGGTCGGCAAGGTGACCGGCAACAAGAGCCAGGAACTGAAGGGCGACGTCCAGCAGGGTGTGGGCAAGGCTCAGAAGGCCGTCGGCGACGCGCGCGAAGACATCAAGAAGAACGACCAGCCCTGACCTTCTGCCGTATAAGCGGCAATCCGCGGGGCGCCGTGCGGCCGGTACGGCGCCTTGCGGATACAAGGGCGGCGCGAGCCGCCCTTGTGCTGCCGGCATTACTTCGCCGGCGCCTCATCGTCCGTCATGGCTTCTTCCAGGTTCTCCAGCACCCGTCCCGTCTGTCCCTTGGTTTGCAGGGTGAACAGCAGCAGCGAACGCCCGGTGACCTGGTAGATATCGCCCGATCCATAGCTGGGCAGCTCCGTGCGCACAGGCGTGTTCGTATCGATCATGCATGTCCACTGATCGCTGCCGGGGATTTCCGGTACCTTGAACTCGACGATGTCGTGGTAGGCATTGAAGACCAGCATCAAGGTCGCGTCGGACGCGGGCCGGCGTATGCCGGTGGCCCGCGCGCGGCCGTCGATGATCAGGCCGAAGCAGCGCATGCCCGGATCGGCCCACTGCTCATCGGCGATGTCGACGCCCGCCGGGCTGATCCAGCGCACATCCGCCACGTCCAGCAGGTCGTCGTATTCCCCGGTCAGGAAACGCCCCCGCCGCAGTACCGGCAGCGTATGGCGCAGCGTAGTCAGCTTGCGCGTGAATTCGATCAGCGCCTGTCCTTCCTCGCCGATGTTCCAGTCCACCCAGCTGATTTCGTTGTCCTGGCAATAGGCATTGTTGTTGCCCTGCTGGGTGCGCCCGAATTCATCGCCGGCCAGCAGCATGGGCGTGCCCTGCGAGAACAGCAGCGTGGCCAGCAGATTGCGTTTCTGGCGTTCGCGCAGCGCGCGGATATCGGCGTCGTCGGTCGGTCCTTCCGCGCCGCAGTTCCACGAACGATTGTCGGAATGACCGTCGCGGTTCTCCTCGCCATTGGCCTCGTTGTGCTTGTCGTTGTACGAGACCAAATCGTGCAGGGTGAAACCGTCGTGGGCGGTGATGAAGTTGACGCTGGCCCAGGGCCGGCGCCCGTTGTGGTTGAACTTGTCGCCTGAAGCGGTAATGCGCGCCGCCAGTTCGGCCACGACGCCTTCGTCCCCTTTCCAGTAGCCGCGCACGCAGTCGCGGAACCGGTCGTTCCATTCCGCCCATCCCGGCGGAAAATTGCCCACCTGGTAGCCGCCGGGTCCGCAGTCCCAGGGCTCGGCGATCAGCTTGACGCTGGACAGGATGGGATCCTGCCGGCAGGCCTTCAGGAAGCCGCTTTCATAGTCGAAGCCGCCGGGTTCGCGGCCCAGGATGGTGGCCAGGTCGAAACGGAAGCCGTCGACGTTCATCTCGGTGACCCAGTAGCGCAGGCTGTCCATGACCATCTGCAGCACGCGCGGATGGGACAGATTCAGCGTATTGCCCGTGCCCGTATCGTTGATGTAGTACCGCTGCTGGTCCGGCAGCAGGCGGTAGTACGAGGCGTTGTCGATACCGCGGAACGATAACGTCGGCCCCAGTTCGCTGCCCTCCGCCGTATGGTTGTAGACCACGTCCAGGACGACTTCCAAGTTCGCCTCGTGGAAGCAGTCGATCATTTGCTTCAGTTCGGCGATCTCGCCGGAGCCCTTGGCGAAATAGCGCGGGTCCGGAGCGAAGAAACCGATGGTGTTGTAACCCCAATAATTCGTCAGCCCTTTGTCCAGCAGATGGCTGTCGTTGACGAAGGCATGGATGGGCAGCAGCTCCACCGAGGTCACGCCCAGGGACTTGATGTGGTCGATCACCGTCTTATGTCCCAGGCCCGCGAAGGTGCCGCGCAAGGATTCCGGCACCGCGGGGTGACGTTTGGTGTAGCCGCGCACGTGGGTCTCGTAGAAGATGGTCTGTTCCCAGGGGACGCGCACGCGCGTCGGGTGTTCCCAGATGAAGCGCTGGTCGACGACCTGGCATTTGGGCACGAAAGGGGCGCTGTCGCGTTCGTCGAAGGTCAGGTCGCCATCCTCGGCGCCCAGGGTATAGCCGAACACCGCGGGGTCCCATTTGAGTTCGCCGACGTAGGCCTTGGCGTAGGGATCCAGAAGCAGCTTGTGCGGATTGAAGCGATGGCCGTTCTCGGGATCGTAGGGACCGTGCACGCGGTAGCCGTAAACGGTGCCCGGTTGCAGGCCGCGCACGTGGACGTGCCAGACCTCGTCGGTAAATTCGGGCAGTTCGATGCATTCGATTTGTTTCTGGCCGGCGGGGTCGAACAGGCAGACCTCCACTCGGGTGGCGTGGGCGGAGAACAGGGCGAAGTTCACGCCTTCGCCGTCCCAGGTTGCGCCCAGGGGAAATGGCGAACCTTCGGTGATGCGTGGCTGGTCGGTCATGGTAGTGCTCCGGGGGTGGGCGCCGCCGCTACGGATGAGCAGATGGCGGGGCTAATAAGCAATCGGCATGCCCGCCTCGGGAATGCCGATTGCGGTCCTCTCCCGGGCTATTGGAGATGCGCGATGAACACCTTGAAAGACACGATGCGCGGCCTGGCGATGGAGCTGGGCGTCGAAACCCCCATGGACGCAAAGCAGCTGCGGGACGGATCGCCCGCGGCGCACCAGTTCGCCTTATCGGCGGCGGCAGGCCGGCTTTACATCCAGAATGCCGCGGGGAAAGTCGTCGAGGTGGGCGACCTGCTCGAAGAAGGCGGGCGCTACGGTTACCGTTTGGACCAGGGGGCCATCCAGGGACAGGATCTGCCGGACCTGGGCGCCGCGCTGCGTCATCTGGCCGCCCAACTGACTTTCCTGTACGTGGACGGCCTGTTCCGCGAACTGCCCGACAGCGCCGCGGAAGCTTCGGTGCATTCGATGTCGGCGCCGCCGCTGTTCGTCACCCTGGCGGACGGCACGGACGAACTGCGCGGTCCGGCGGGGACGGAAACGCTGGACCGGTGATTCCACCGGCAAGGCAGGGCGGCCGAGGCAACCCCGCCTTCGTCACGCTGCCGCGATCCGCCGCCTGTACGCCCGCGGGCGCTTAGCGGCTGGATGTGGGGCGTGCGGTTTCGGCGCGCCGCCGTTTGGCCGGCGTGGCGGCGCCCGCGGCCTCGCGTTCGGCGCTGACCAGCCGCGGATACACGGTACGGGCCCCGGCGAGGAAATTCTCTACCGCGTAACGCACCTTGTCGTCGAAGGAGACTTCCATCGGCGATTGGTAGATGGTCTCGCGGATCGCGGTGTAGAACAGGCCGTCGTGCAGCGTCCAATAGAACTCGATTTCCTGTTCGGAAATCGGCGTGTCGTCCGGAAGGCCGCAGTAGTGCCGCAATTCCTCGCAGCAGGGCGCGAGCAGTTCTTTCTTGATCAATTGCAGATAGCGCCGGTTCAGGCCGCTGCTTTCCAGGCCCGCGAACATATAGATGCGTATCCATTCCGGCTGGTAGGTCGCGCGGGCGTATTCGACGTAGAACCGCGCCAGCCTTTCCTGCAACGGTACGGAGCGGTCGCGCAGCAGCGTCACCCACTGCGGCTGCCAGCGCCCCATGAAAACGTGCAGATAGACTTTGTCGATCAGGTCCTGCTTGGATTTGAAGTAGCGGTAAAGCAGCGGCTGGGTAATGCCCAGTCGCTGCGAGAGCTCGCGCGTGTGGCCGGCGAAGCCCTTTTCCGAGAAATAGCGGATGGCGCCGTGCAGGATCTGCTGCTCGCGTTCGGCCGCCCGCAGGCGGGGTTTTTTCTCTGGCGAGGATGTCGCCGCTTTCGTGGGCTTGGTGGTCGACGCCATGGCGATTACAGCGGGTCCCCCGTATCGGGTACCAGGCCCGCCGCGCGCACCGCCGGGACCAGGCAGAGCTCGTCGTTATCCGAGGTATCGCCGGAAATGCCGATGGAGCCGATCACATGGCCCGCGGCATCGCGGATCAGCGCGCCGCCCGCCACGGGCGCCAGCCGGCCTTCGGAGATCGTGTTCAGGGCGGCGAAAAACGCCGGCGCGCCCTGGGCCCGGCGCGCCAGTTCACGGCCGCCCAATCCCATGCCCAGCACGCCCCAGGCCTTGGCCATGGCAAGCTGCGGCCGCATGATGCCCGAGTTGTCGGCGCGCTTGAGGACCACCAGGTGCCCGCCGGCATCCATGATGGCCACCGTCAAGGGCGCGAATCCGCGCTCGCGTCCCTGCTTGAGCGCCTCGTCGGCGATGCGGTCCGCCTGCTCCAGCTGCACATTGCTCATTGTGAGATTCTTCCCGTGTGCGGCGACGCGTTCAATCCACGCGTATGCCGTTGTCCTCGATGATTTTGGCGTACTTGCCGATCTCGGCGCGATTGAAGCGTACCAGTTCTTCGGGGCTGGTATGCATGGCGTCCACCCCCAGGTCATAGTAAAGCTTGACGAGCCCCGGATCGGACATGGCGCGGCCGATGGCCTCGCGGTAACTGGCCACCACGTCGGCGGGCGTGCGGGCAGGCAGGTAAACGCCCCATGAGTTCAAGGCCACCATGCCCGGCAATCCGCTTTCGGCTACCGTCGGCACATCGGGCAGTTGCGGGAAGCGCTGCGCGCTGGTGATGGCCAGCGGCCGCAGCTTGCCTGCCTTGATGTACTGCATCACGGCCTGCGTATCGGCGAAGATCATATCGATCTGGCCGCCCATCACGTCGTTGACCGCCGCGACACCGCCTTTGTAGGGGATGTGCTGCATCTTGATGCCGGCCGCCTCGTCCAGCATTTCTCCGCTCAGATGGGCCAGGGTGCCTGCGCCGCCCGAGCCGAAATTCAGCGCGCCCGGTTTCGCCTTGGCCGCCTGGATGATTTCCTGCAGCGTCCTGTAGGGCGATTTGGGGTTTACCACCAATACCACGGGGCCGGTGGCCACCAGCGATACGGGCATGAAGTCGCGCTCCATGTTGTAGGGCACTTTGCTCAGAAGGGGATTGACCAGCGTCGGCCCCATATTTCCCATCATGAAGGTGTAGCCGTCGGCCGGTTGGCGCGCGGCGTACTCGGTCCCCAGCGAGCCGGCCGCGCCGGGCTTGTTGTCGATAATCACCGGCTGCTTCCAGATATCGCCCAGGCGCTGGCCAAGGATGCGGGCCATCAGGTCGGACGCGCCGCCCGGCGGGAAAGTCACGACAAGGTGGACGGGACGATCGGGAAAGGCGGCCGTGGCGACGCTGGCCCATAGGGCGAGCAGCGCTGCCGCGGCCATGCGGGCCGTGGTTTGGGGGTACATTCCTTGTCTCCTGGTGGTATATGAGGGCGTCGTTCTATGCGGCGCCTTTACGGATATACTATCGATCGATAAATTAGAAAGCAATCACAGAATCCTCAGCGGGAAATTTCATGGCGAATTTCAGCAGTCCCAGCCAGGCCGGCCGTGCCGACCAGACCCTGGCCCACAATATGAAACTGTTGGCCCAACACGAGCTGGAAGGCTTTGGCGGGCTGGGCGAGGGCATCGCCATGCAGCAGACCGGCGACGGCCGCCGCATCCTGTGGATGGCGCACGAATCCGCGCCGAAGAATTTCACCGCCGTCGACGTGACCGATCCGCGCCAGCCCCGCATGGTGGTGCAGACCGAGCTTCCGCATATGAAAGTGCGGTCCAACTCCCTGGATGTGTGCGGCAACCTGATGGCGGTCGCCTACCAGGTGCAGTCCCCCGGCATGAAGCCCGCCGGTTTCGACCTGTTCGATATCTCCGTTCCCGAGCAGCCGCGCCTGCTGTCGCACTTCGATTGCTCCGGACCGTATTCGCGCGGCGTGCACGCGCTGTGGTTCGTCGACGGCAAGACCGTGCACATGGCGTCCGGCGCGGCGGATTTCCAGCCGCACGATCCCAAGGACGACCAGTTCTACCGCATCGTGGACGTCAGCGACCCCGCCAGGCCGGTCGAGGCCGGGCGCTGGTGGTATCCCGGAACCCGTGTCGGCGATAAGGAGCCGCGGCCGCAGCGCCTGCCGGAAAAATTCGATACGGGCTTTCGCGCGCACAACACCAACGTCTATCCCCAGCGTCCCGATCGCGCCTATGTCGGCTACATCGACGGCGGCGCCTTCGTCCTGGATATCTCCGACAAATCCAATATCAAGGTGGTCTCCAGCTGGAACCACTCGCCGCCCAACAACGGCTTCACGCATACGGTGCTGCCCCTGTTCGACCGCGATCTGTGGATCGTCAGCGACGAATGCGTCCAGGACGACGGCGCGGACTGGCCCAAGCTGGTCTGGGTGGTGAACGCCAAGTCCGAAACGCACCCGCTGCCCATCGGCACTTTCCCGATGCCGCCGGTGGAAGCCTTCGCCAAGCGCGGCGGCCGCTTCGGCGCGCACAACCTGCACGAAAACCTGCCGCTGCCGGTATCCTTCCAGTCGGATACCCTGATCGTCGGCACGTTCTTCAATGGCGGCGTGCGGGTCTACGACACGACCGATCCCTATCATGTGGAAGAAGTCGCCTACTATGTCCCGGGCGCGCCCAAGCTGTCGCCCGCCGGCGCCATCCAGTTGAACGACGTCTACGTCGACGATCGCCGCATCGTCTACACGATCGACCGCTTCGCCGGCGGCCTGTACATTCTCGAGATGACCCTCTGACCGGCGCGGCCGGACCTTCCCGCATGGCATATCAGCGCGATCCCCTGGCGGGCAAGTTGCCCGTCACGCTCATCACCGGCTTTCTGGGCAGCGGCAAGACCACGCTGATCCGTCGGCTGCTGACCCACCCGGACATGAACCGGGTGGCGGTGGTGATCAACGAGGTCGGCGAGATCGGCATCGACAACGACCTCGTTGTCATGTCGTCGGAAAACGTCAGCCTGCTGGCCAACGGCTGCCTGTGCTGCACCGTGCGTACCGATTTGCAGGAGACGCTGCGCGAATTGTTCGGCCAGCGCCGCGCCGGCCAGATCGCCGATTTCGACCGCGTGGTCATAGAAACCACCGGCCTGGCCGACCCCGCGCCGGTCATCCAGACGCTGGCCAGCGATACGATGCTGGGCGCCCAGTACCGGCTGGACGGCGTGGTGACGCTGGTCGACGCGGTAAACGGGCCCGAACAACTCACGAGTCAACCCGAGGCCGTCAAGCAGGCGGCGGTGGCGGACCTGCTGGTCATCACCAAGGAAGACCTGGCGCAGCCGGCCGGCGTGCGTGCGCTGATGGCCTCGTTGCGAGAGATCAACGGCAACGCGGCCGTGCGGCATACCAGCATGGGGCAGATCGAGCCGGCCGAACTGACGGGACTGGGCCTGACCAGCGCGCGTTCGCGGGAAGGCGCGCTGCGATTCCTGGGGACGGCATTCGACCAGGCGCCAGCCGATGGCGAGCAGGGCGGTTATCTGGGTGAACGCGTGCCTTCCCGGCACCCGGGCATCGATACGCTGGCGCTGCGCTTCGAAGTACCCTTTACGTGGGATGTCTTCGCGGCGGCGATGGATATGCTGATCAGCATGCGCGGCGTGGACCTGTTGCGCGTGAAGGGTATCGTCAACGTGGAAGGCAAGCCGGTGGTGGTGCAGGCCGTGCAGCACATCATGCATCCGCCCGTCACCCTGGACGAATGGCCCGGCGAGGACCATGGCTCGCGCCTGGTGTTCATCACCCGCAACATCAAGGCGGCGGCGATACGCGGCCTGTTCGAGGCAGTCGGCGCGATACGGTCCTAGCGGCCGGGCAGCCGGGGCGGTGCGCCGCCCCGGCGCTTGCATTGCGATCGCTATCGCGACAGCGCCGACATCTTTTCCAGCACGTCATAGACGGCCGCGGTGTCCGATTCGCCATGCCCCATCCCCATGGCGGCGTTGTAGACCGGTATGCAGGCACTGAACAGCGGCGCGGGTACATTGGCGTCGGCCAGCGCGGCCCCGATCAGCTTCATGTCCTTTTGCCAGGTCGAGACCTTCATGGTGGCTTCGTCCCAGGTGCCCGCGCTCATGGCGGGGCCGCGAACCTGCAGCATGCGCGAACCGCCCGCGCCATCGGACAACACCTTGACGGCGAGATCCAGGTCGATCCCCAGGCGCTGCCCCATCAGCAAGGCCTCGGCCGCGGATATATTGTGGATGGCCACCAGCAGATTCGCCATGAGCTTCATGCGCATGCCGTTGCCGAAGGCGCCGATGTTGTAGGTCACGCGCGCGAAGCCGTCGAAGACGTCCTGCATGGCCTCGATCGCCGCGGCATCGCCGCTGGCATAGACGGCGAGATCGCGGTTGACGGCCTGTGCCCCGGTGCCCGATAGCGGGCAGTCCAGCAGCGTAATGCCGCGGGCCGCGAGCAGGTCGGCGGCCTGCTGTTTGACCGGAATGGCCAGGGTGCTGGTTTCAGCAACCCGCAATCCTTCCACGCCCGTCGCCGCGATCTGCCGGGATACGTCGCAGAGTGCGGCGTCGTTGGGCAGGCACAGGATCAGGAATCGCGCCGCGGCAATCGCCTCCTCCGGTACGCTGGCCGCCGTCGCTCCGGCGGCTTGCAGGGTCGCCCGCGCCGCCGGCAAGGGGTCATAGCCCACCACCGGGAATCCCGCCTTGACGAGGTTCGCCGAGATCGCCGATCCCATGATGCCGATGCCCAGGACGCCCACGGTCGGGCGCTGTGCCGAAGATACGGATCGTGTGGAGGATGATGCGGAAGATGCGGTCACGGCCTGTCCTCGTGCGTGGCGTCTTGCCGGCGGAGGTCGATCCGCCGGCAATAGTTGATCTATCGATAACTTGCCGAGTATAGCGCCCGCCGCGCGCGGCGGGGCATTGCCCGCGTCCTTGCGCCGCCTCGTGCCGCCCCGTGATGTGGCCCCGCGCGGCGGGGCAGGGGCATCAGCCGCCCGCCGCGCCCTGCGTATTGACGTACAGCGAATAGATCGATGTGCAGGAAGCCATGAACAGCCGGTTGCGGTGCTTGCCGCCGAAGCATAGATTGGCGCAACGTTCCGGCAGGCCGATGTGGCCGATGGCTTCGCCCTGCGGGGAGAACACGCGCACGCCGTCCAGCTCCGGCGTACCCATGCCCCAGCCGCACCACAGGTTGCCGTGGACGTCGACACGGAAGCCGTCCGGCGTGCCGGGGCCGGCATCGACCAGCACCCGGCTGTTCGCCAGGCGCGTGCCCTGCGCGGTGACATCGAAGGCCCGTATCGCGCGCGGCCGCGCCCGCGATTCGATGACATACAGCATGGTTTCGTCGGGAGAAAACGCCAGGCCGTTCGGGCCATTGACGTCGTCGGCCACGACCTCCAGGCGGCCGGTGCCGGGATCCAGCCGGTAGATGTTGGCAGGCAGTTCCTGCTCTGCTTTCTCGCCCTGGTAATAGCCCAGGATGCCGAAGGGCGGATCCGTAAACCAGATCGAGCCGTCGGATTTCACGACGACATCATTGGGGGAGTTCAGCCGCTTGCCGTCGCAGGTATCCGCCAGGACCGTGATGCGGCCGTCGTATTCCGTTCGCGTGACGCGCCTGCCGCCGTGCTCGCAGGTGATCAGCCGGCCCTGGCGGTCGCGCGTGTTGCCGTTGGCATGATTGGATGGCTGCCGGAATACGCCGACCTGCCCGGTGGCTTCGTCCCAGCGCAGGATGCGGTCGTTCGGGATGTCGCTCCACAGCAGGTAGCGGCCATCGCCGAACCAGACCGGGCCTTCGGCCCAGCGGCTGCCGGTAGCGATGCGCTCGACCGCCGCCAGGGGCAGGTGCAGGGCGTTGAAGGCCGGTGTCAGGCTGCGCACGGCCGGATCCGGATAGCGTTGCGCGGGTTCCCACATGGTGATGGCTCCAGATGATGCGATGGACGACCGCGCCGCGTCAGGCGTACAGCCGCGCCGGGTTGCTTGTCAGCAGCGCGTGCGCGGTGGCGGCATCGCCGCAGGCTTGCCGCGCCAGGTCCAGCAGCGCGCCGTCGTCCGGCGCTGTGTATTTGACGTTGACGTGCGGCCAGTCGGTACCCCATAGCACGCGGTCCGGCGCGGCGGCGATCAGTGCCCGCATCAGGTCGACGGCCCGGTGCGGCTGGCCATCGGTGACGCGATCGGCGCCGGATACCTTGACCCACACATCGGGCGATTGCAGCCAGCGCAGCAGCGCCTGGCCCGCGTCGCTACGCAAGCCGCCATCGGCCGGCAGGCGCGCCATGTGGTCGACCACCACCGGTACGCCGCAGCCGTCCAGTGCCTGCAGCACGGCGATGGTGTCGGCCGGTCCGGCGTGGACCAGGGCATGCCAGCCATAGGGCGCCACTCTGGCGACGGTTGCCCGCATGCGCGCGGCATCGATGTGCGGCGCGCCACCGCTCAAATGCGCCAGCACATTGAAGCGGATGCCGCGCACGCCGGCATCGTGCATGGCGCGCAGCGTCTCTTCGGGAATGTCGGGATCGATGATGGCGATGCCGCGGTAGGCGCCACGGCCGGCGGCCAGCGCGCCCAGCATCGCCGAATGATCGGCCCCGTAGTTCGCGCCGTGGACAATGACGCCGCGCGTCACGCCCATGCGGGCATGCAGGGCGCGCGCCATGTCGAACGAGGCTTCGGCGGGGCGATAGGAAGGATTCGGCGGCAGGGGATAGGTATCCCATGGACCGAAGACATGGAAATGGCTGTCCCAGATGTCGTCCTGCCGCGCGCTTTCGCGCGCGGCCTGTTGCGACCCGGGTCGCGAGGACTGTTGTGCCATGGCGTCTGGTTTTCTCCAGGGTTCAGTCGCAGCGCACGCTCATGCCGCCGTCGACCACGATTTCCGCGCCCGTGATGAAGCGTGCCTCGTCCGATGCCAGGAAAAGCGCCGCGTTCGCCGTATCGCGCCCGTCGCCCATGAAGCTTAGCGGGATGCGCGACTGGCGCTGCTGCAACAGGGTGTCCACATCGCCGCCCGCGCGCTGCTTCGCCAGGCGCGCCTCAACCATGGGGGTATGCATCTGGCCCGGGATGACGGTGTTCACGCGGATGTTCTTCTTGGCGTACTCCACCGCCACGACGCGCGAAAACTGGATCACGCCGGCCTTGGCCGAGGCATAGCCGACCTGGGCCGAACCGGTCCAGCGGATGCCGGAGGTCGACGCGGTGTTGACGATGGCGCCGCCGCCCTGCGCTTCCATCAGCGGCAGCACGTGCTTGCACGTCAGGAACACGCTCTTCAGGTTGAAGGCGATCTGGGCGTCCCAGACTTCCTCCGACAGCGTCACCGGCCCGCCCTTGGCGGAGCCGCCCACGTTGTTGACCAGGATATCCACTCGGCCGTACTGCTTGCGGCAGGCTTGCACCATCGCGGCGACCTCGTCGTCGCGCGTGACGTCGCAGGTCCAGGGCGTGACGTCGCCCCCTGCGGCGCGGATGCGCTCCAGGGTTTCCGTCATCGCGCCGGCGTCCTTATCGACCGCGAAAATGCGCGCGCCCTCCTGGGCGAAGCGGACCGCGACGGCCCGTCCATTGCCCCAGCCCGGCCCGACGCATCCCGCGCCGATCACGATGGCTACCTTGTCTTGCAGTCTTCCGCTCATTGTGTGTCTCCAGTGTTTCCGGACCTTGTTATTCGATCGCCGACGGGGGGATCGAGCCCATCTCGCGCGGCTCGCCGTCAGGCGGCATGACCTCGAAGACATTCAGCGTCATCGACACCAGCGAGTAGTAGCCCGCGATGCCGACCAGGTCGATGATGCCCGCTTCGCCCAGGACCACGGTGGCTTTCTCGTAGAGCGCGTCCGGGATGCGGCGCTGCGCATGCAGCGTCGTCAGGAACTCGTGCACCAGGATCTCGTCATCGTTGACGTAGGGGATGGGCTTGCCGTCGCGCAGCGCGTCTATCATGGCTTCGGCCAGGCCTGCCTTCAGCGCCAGCTGCTTGTGCGCCCACCACTCGAATTCGGAGCGCCAGTGCCTGGCCAGGATCAGGATCGCCCATTCGGACAGGCGCGGGGACAGGCTGGTTTCATAGCGGCAGTAGCGTCCCAGCGCCTGAGCGGGTTCCGCCAGCCCGGGCCGATGCAGCCATACGGCCAGGGGACCGCGGACGCGGCCGCGCGGACCGCTCGCGATCAGATCATGAATGCGCTGTTGTTCGGCGTTCATCTGGCCGGGTTGCAGCGGTTGTATGCGTGCCATCGGGGTCTCCTTCGTTATCCTGTCCGTCGCGCGTCCACGCGGTGTCGGCTGAAATTCTGGCCGGCGGACTGCCTGCAGTCCAATATATTTTTTGGAAAGCTTTAATTCCAAAATAGAATTACAGACTTCGCGGGGGGCCGTGGCGCCGGGCGGCT
This sequence comes from Bordetella sp., assembly GCF_057362025.1. Classification (NCBI taxonomy): domain Bacteria; kingdom Pseudomonadati; phylum Pseudomonadota; class Betaproteobacteria; order Burkholderiales; family Alcaligenaceae; genus Bordetella; species Bordetella sp. Next base: position 48,736 of record NZ_JBMQQZ010000003.1, read on the forward strand.
GCCCCACCCGCGCAGGGTGTCAGCATACCTCCGCGTCGCAAAGGCACATCGATGGATCCCAAGTCCCTACGCTACTTTCTTGCGGTCGCCGAAGAACTGCATTACGGCAGGGCTGCGCAACGGCTGCATATTTCCCAGCCGCCGCTCACCAAGAGCATCCAGCAGCTGGAGGCCCGGCTGGGTGTGTCGCTGTTCGACCGCAACAAGCGCAGCGTGCGCCTGACGCCGGCCGGGCTGACGCTGATGGAAGAAGCCAGGCGCCTGTTGGCGCAGAGCGAGCTCTCCATGCGCGCCGTGCAGCGCAGCGCGCTCGGCGATACCGGAAGAGTGCGCATCGGTTTCGTCGCCGCGGTACTGTTCATGGGCGTGGAAGCGGTTTTCCGGCGCATCGATCGCGAGGCCCCCGGTATCGATAGCGTTTGGGAAGAGATGGGCTCGTCCGACCAGCTGGAAGCGCTAAGGCAGGATCGCATCGACCTGGGCTTCGGGCAAATTTCCAATGGACCGGCGGGCATGGGTTTTCATCGGGTCGCCAGCGACCCCTTGGTCGTCGCCATGCCGCAGTCCCATCCCCTGGCCTCGCGGCGGCGCGTGCCGCTGGGACGCCTGATCGGCGACCCGTTCATTCTCATACCGCGCCAGAGCGCGCCCACCTTTCACGATCTGGTCATCACGGCCTGCATGCAGGCCGGCTTCAGTCCCAATATCCGCCACTATGCGATGCACCTGGTATCGGTAGTCAGTCTCGTCGCGATGGGGCGCGGCGTCTCCCTGGTCCCGCGCGCCTTCGCGCGCGCCGGACTGCCGGGCGTCGTATTCCGACCCATCGAAGGCGTCAAGGCATATGCCGAATACTCCGTGGTGTGGAACCCGCGGAATAACCTGCCGATCCTGCCCCGGGTGTTGGGGTTGTTGGGGGTTCCGCCCGCCAGTCCGGGGTTGTGACGTCAAAGGCGCGACATCCTGCTCTACGGTGCGCGCGCGCGGAGGTGCTCATCCGTCCATGGCATGACGCTTGCGGACCTGGACAGGTGCCCATCGATACGCCGATGCGGCATGGCTACAAACCAAAGGCTATCCAGGGAGGCTGTCATGGCACTTATCGTTGCCGCACGGTTCACCACCTTCGAGCAGGCCCAGGGCGCCGCGAGAGCTTTGTTCGCCCAGGGATTCGCCGAAGACGACGTGCATGTTTTCTACGTCAATATGGCGGGTGCGCACGCCACATATCCCATAGGCGGGGACCGCCAGGCCGATCCGGACGCCGGCGGTGCGCAATATGGCGCGCTGCTGGGTGGCGCGGGACTGGCCCTGGTCGGCGCCGTCGCTGGCGGGCTGATCGGGGGCGCCCTGGGTTTGGCGCCGCTGGGCGTGCTGGCCGTCGCGGCGGTAGGCGCGTATATCGGATCGTTGATGGGCGCGCTGTGGGTGACGGGTCGCCGCAAGCCGGGTGTGTCGCGCAACCGCGGGGCGCCAGCCGAGCACCCGGAAGCCCGGCATGCCGGCGTGCTGCTGGCATTGCATACCGACCAGAGCCGAGAGGAACAGGCCTGCAGGGTGCTGCGGGACGCCGGGGGCGTGGATGTGGAACGCGCGCAGGGCCGCTGGCAGGACGGACGCTGGGTGGACTTCGATCCCTTGCGCCCACCCGAGCGGGAACCTGAGTCGATGGGCCGCGCGACGTCGGCCGGCGTGCCGCGCAACGGCCAGGTCAGCCCCCGATAGAAGAGGAGTACGCCATGGTGGATTACCGCGGTTTCGATATCGAGATGACTATCGTCCCGGATGCGGCGGGCCAGTACGAGGCGGCCTTCGTCATCCACGAAGCGCCCGGCGGCCAGCATCGCGGTAAAGGCGGGGAGGCGCGCGGCAGCCAGAAACAGGCCGGTGACGCCGGGGCGGGGCGCTATGCCTTCCCGCCCGTGGGCAGCTATCCGACCCCGGACGACGCCCGCGAGCAGACCGGCGCCTGGGTGCGCAAATGGATAGACCTGAACTTTCCGAAATAGAGAGCCGGCGCGCGTAGGGGTGGCGCACTGCCCGGCGTCCTCTCCAATGGCAAACGGCCCGTTCTGGACGGGCCGTTTGCCTGCGGGACGCCTACGCGCGGACGCCGGTGCGACGGCGCTTATGCGTCGGCGAGTTGCGGTTCGGGCGGACGTGCATACCCGTGCTGATAGTGGTGGCTGAACGTCTTGAGCGCCTGCAGCGCCTTGACGGGGTCGTGCCCGGGCTTGACCGCGAAGCTGTCGAATCCGCATCGGGCCTGGTAGTGAATCGTATCGATCAGGACGTCTCCCACCGCGCGCAGCTCGCCCTGCCAGCCGTGATGCGTGCGCAGGATCTGCGCGATCGAATAGCCGCGTCCGTCCGTGTACATGGGGAAATTCACGGCGATAAAGGCAATGCCGCGGGGATCGATGGTGCGCGCGCCGTTCTCCAGTAAATCCGCCGGTTCGGCGTCCGGTCCCAGCAGGATGGCGACGGGATGGCGGCGCGCGCGCAATATGTCGCGCCCCTTCAGCCAGGTGGACAAGGGGACGACCCAGTCCGGCTCGTCGGGTGGGCCCGCGGCTGCATCATCCGCGTCCGCCGGTTCATAGTGGCGCGACGTATCGGCCTGGAGGCGGCCGTAACGGATCAGGGTGTGGGGGAAAGTCTGGTCAGGCATGAACGGGCTCTCCGGTCTTCTGGCGATCGGTGTCGCCATAGACATCGTGCTTGAAGGGGTCGATCCCCACGCGGGCCACCACATCGACAAAGCGTTCTTCGTCGCTGTCGCGCAGGCGCAGGTAGGTGCGGATCAGGGTTTCGACGACATCGGGAATTTCGTCGCGGGCGAAAGACGGACCGATGATGCGACCGATCGCCGCGCCGCCCGCCCGCAGCGGGTCGACATCGTTCAGGTTGTCGCCGGCGCCGTTCTGCCGGCCGCCTATCGTGACCTGGTACCACTCCTCGCCGGCCTTGTCGACGCCCAGGATGCCGATGTGGCCGACGTGGTGATGCCCACAGGCATTGATGCAGCCGGAGATGTTCAGGTCGAGTTCGCCGATCTCGTACAGGTAGTCCAGGTTATCGAAGCGTCGCTGGATGGCGTCGGCCACGGGGATGGAGACCGCATTGGCCAGCGCGCAGAAATCGCCGCCCGGACAGGCGATGATGTTGGTCAGCAGGCCGATATTGGGCGTGGCGAGGTTCAGCGGCTTGAGCGCGGTCCATAGTTCGTAGAGGCGGCTGCGCCGCACGTCCGCCAGGATCAGGTTCTGCTCATGCGAGACACGCATTTCGCCGAATGAATAGTCGTCGGCCAGCGCGGCGATGGCGTCCATCTGGTCGGCGGTCACATCGCCGGGCGGGGTGCCGGTCGGCTTGAGGGACAGCGTGACCGAGGCATAGCCGGCCACCCGGTGCGGGCGGACGTTCTTGCGCAGCCAGCGGCCGAAGGCGGGGTCCGCCGCCGCCAGCGTATCGGTGGGATCGTGTTCCTGCCCGGCGGCCGCGTCGTACGCCGGCCACGTGAAGCGGCTGGCGATCTGGTCCAGCTCGGCCTGCTTGAGCTTGTTCGGGCCGTCCTTCAGGTAGGCCCATTCCTGTTCGACCTGCTCGGCGAACACTTCGGGCGTCAGGTCCTTCACCAGGATCTTGATGCGGGCCTTGTACTTGTTGTCGCGGCGCCCGTGCAGGTTGTACACGCGCAGGATGGCCTGCAGGTAGGTCAGCAGGTCTTCCCATGCGACGAACGGGCGGATCAGCTTGCCGACGATGGGCGTGCGGCCCATGCCGCCGCCGACCCAGACGCGAAAGCCGACGTGGCCATCCTGTTCCAGCGCCTGCAGGCCGATGTCGTGCACGCCGACCGCGGCGCGGTCTTCGTGGGCGCCGCTGACCGCGATCTTGAACTTGCGGGGCAGGAAGGCAAATTCCGGATGCAGCATCGACCATTGGCGGATGATTTCGCACCACACCAGGGGATTGGTCACCTCGTCCGGCGCCACGCCGGCGAAGTGGTCGGTGGTGGTGTTGCGTATGCAATTGCCGCTGGTCTGGATCGCGTGCATCTGCACGGTGGCCAGATCGGCCAGGATATCCGGCACGTCTTCCAGCTTGGGCCAATTGAACTGCATATTCTGGCGCGTGCTGAAATGGCCATATCCGCGATCGTACTTGCGTGCGACGTGTCCCAGCATGCGCAGCTGGCGGGACGTCAGCATGCCATATGGAATCGCCACGCGCAGCATGGGAGCGTGCCGCTGTATATACAGGCCGTTCTGCAAGCGCAGGGTGCGGAAGTCGTCTTCGGACAAGTCGCCGGCCAGGAAACGTTGCGTCTGGTCGCGGAACTGGGCCACGCGTTCTTCGACCAGTTGCTGGTCTATGGGGTCATACACGTACATGTCTATGCGCCTCGAAACGCACGCCGGAAGCGCGTGCGGCAGCCCTGGAAACGGACCGGAAACCGCAATCGTAGCGTGGAAGAAGGCAGCGTGTCCCGGCTATTGACCGCAGGTTATTTGCTTAGACGGCGGGCTTATTTGGTGGCAAAACGCCGCCAAAGAAAAACCCGCCTTGCGGCGGGTTTTCCAACGTGACGCTCGCTTCGAAAGCACGCTGCCTTTAATGCATGCTTTTAAAGCAGGCTTCTGAAGCTGCCTTCAGAACTTGCGCGCGTTACTGCGCGGCGTCCTTCAGTTTCTTCAGCGGGCGGACCTTCACCTTGACCGAAGCGGGCTTGGCGGGGAACCAGCGCTCTTCACCGGAGAACGGATCCTTGCCGAAACGCTTGGGCTTGGCGGGGACTTTCTGTACCGAGACCTTGAACAGGCCGGGCAGCGTGAATTCGCCGGAGCCCTTCTTGTTCACGGAAGCCAGCACGGCACCTTCCAGGCTTGCCAGGACGGCCTTGACCGACTTGGCTTCCACGCCGCTCTGTTCGACCACGTGGGCGACCAGTTGGCTTTTGTTCAGTGCGCTCTTCAGCGCGGTTACGGGCGCGGCGGCTTTCTTGGCCGGCGCGGTCTTGGTTACAGCGGCCTTCTTGGCAACGGCTTTTTTGGCCGGGGCTTTCTTGGCAGCAGTCGTGGAGGCTTTCTTTGCAGGAGCTTTAGCTTTAGTGGCCATGGTCGAAAGAATGGTTAGGTTGAAATAGCAGAAGGCTCAAGCCGTACGCCTGGCGACGGCTGAACGCGATAATACTTAAGCCGCGCAGTTATGTACATTATTTGGCGTGTATTGCACGCGAAAAAGCCCTGTAGAGGCGCTACAACAACGGTTGCGCCTCCACAGAGCCCTAAAAAAAGGGGGTTTTCGCGGCTTTTGCGTTATCGGGCCGTTGAAAGCCTCAGGCCACCATGGCGAAGGCGGCTGATTGGGCGGCCGCGTCGATCAGCGATACCGCCGGTCCGATCACGATGACGGCGGGGCTGGACAGGCCTGCCTGAACGATATCCGCGGCCATGCGATCCAGGCGGGTCACGATATGGCGCTGCTCCGGGCACGATACGCGGTGCGCCACGGCGACCGGCGTATCCGCCGCGAAACCCGCTTCCCGCAGCTCGCGTGCCAGCGTGTCCGCGTCGCGCATGCCCATGTAGCACACCAGCGTCAGGCCGCTGGCCGCCAGCACGCGCCAGTCGGGCCGGGTCTCGTCCATGGTGTGCGCGGTGACCAGCGCCACGCCGCGACTCAGCCCGCGATGCGTCAGCGGCAGCCCCAGCGCGGCGCCCGCCGCCAGGCCCGCGGTGATGCCGGCTACCGCTTCGGCGTCGATGCCGTGGGCCGCCAGCCACTGCAGTTCTTCGCCGCCGCGCCCGAAAATGAAGGGGTCGCCGCCTTTTACGCGTGCCACGCTGCGGCCCTGGCGGGCGTAGCGTGCCATCAGGCGCAGAATGAAATCCTGTGGCGTGGAGCGGCAGCCGCCGCGCTTGCCGACCTTGACAATGCGCGTGCCCGGCGCCGCCAGGGCATGGATGTCCGCGCCGACAAGGTCGTCGACGAGCCAGACATCCGCCTGCCGCAGAATGCGCGCGGCTTTCACGGTGAGCAGGTCGGGATCGCCCGGCCCGGCGCCGACCAGCCACACTTTGCCGCGCCGCAGAGGCACGTCTGCCGGGGAAGCCGCCGTGGCGCGCGCCGTTTCGGGGGTGGGTTTCATCCTAGGCTCCTTCGTGGCTATGCGCGCGCGCCACCATGCGCGCGACTTCCGGACCGCAGGATCCGCAGCCGGTCCCGCAGCGCAGGGTGCGCCGCAGGCCGTCCAGGTCCAGGCCGGCGGCGATTCCGGCCTGGATGGCGCGGTCGGTGACGCCGTGGCATACGCATACGGTGCGGGCGCGGACGACGGGGCGGGTGCGGCCCATCAGCAGTTGTGCGAGGCTGGCGGGCGGCGGCCCACCGTCCGCCCAGGCCTCCAGGGTGTCCACGACGCGTGTGTCTCCGGCCAGCAGGAAGGCCGCCGGCGATGTGCCGGTCAGGGCGATGCGCCGCACGATGCCGCGATGCGGATCGTCATAGGCCGCCTGCGGCTGCGTCAGGTCCAGTTCCGCGCACAAGGCATCCAGGGTGTCGATGTTCGGCGCCTGCGCCGCCGCCAGGGCGATACGCGCGCCGCCCGCGCCCAGCGCCGTCGGCAGCACCGCCGCATAAGGAAAGCGGCGCAGCCATGGAGCCAGGCGTTGCCGCAACAGCGCGGCATCGCCGCGGATCCAGCCTGCCGCCTGCCACGGCAGCGCGGCGCGCTCCACCGAGATCGCGCAGTGCTTCAGTTCGGGCTGGTGCGATAGCGGATCGCGGGCCGGATTGGTCAACGCGTTCACGCCGTCCCCGGCAATGAAGGCGCTGCCCCAATGCATGGGCAGGAAAGCCTGGCCGGCGCGCAGGCTGTCGTCCGCGCGCACGGCGATATACAACTGGCCGCGCCGCGACCTGACCTTGGCCAGCGCGCCGTCGGCCAGCCCGGCGGCTGCCAGGTCGCGCGGGTGCAGCGACATCCACGGTTGCTCGACATGCCGCGTCAGCGCCGGCGACAGGGCGGTGCGCGCCATGGTGTGCCAGTGGTCCCGCAGGCGGCCGGTGGTCAGCCGCAGCGGGTAGTCCGCGCAGACCGGTTCGGCAACGGGGGTGTAGCCGATGTCGGCGAAACGTGCGCGGCCGCCGGGCGTGGCGAAGCGGCCATCGGCGTACAGGCGCCGCACGCCGCCTTGCGCGTCGCGGCGATACGGCCATTGCTGGGGGCCATCCCGTTCCAGGATGGCATAGCTCAGCGCGCTGTAGTCCAGGTCGCGGCCGGCGGTCGTGCGCGCATGTTCGGCGAAGACTTCGCTTTCGTCGGCATAGTCGAACCGCGCGGCCCTGGCGGGCGCGATGCGCCGCGCCAGCCGCGTGGCCACGCCGGCGGCCAGGCGCCAGTCGGGCCGGGCGTCGCCGGGCGGCTCGATCGCCGCGCGCACGCGGCTGATGCGCCTTTCGGAATTTGTCGTGGTGCCTTCTTTTTCCGGCCACGTGGCGGCGGGCAGAATCAGGTCGGCGTAGGCCAGCGTTTCCGTGCCGGCATAGGCGTCCTGCACGATGACCAGTTCAGCCTTCTCCAGCGCGGCCCGCACGCGCGCCTGGTCGGGCAGGGATTGCGCCGGATTGGTCGCCACGATCCACAGCGCCTTGATACGGCCGTCCAGCACCGCGTCGAACATCTCCAGCGCGGGCAGCCCGGGCGCGGAGGGGATATCGTCCACTTCCCACAGCGCCGCGACTTCGGCCCGATCGGCCGCGCTGCCGGGATCGCGATGGCCGGGCAGCAGCGTCGCCATGCCGCCCGCTTCGCGGCCGCCCATGGCATTGGGCTGGCCGGTCAGGGAAAACGGTCCGCTGCCCGGCTTGCCGATTTTGCCGGTGGCCAGGTGCAGATGGATCAGCGCCGCGTTCTTGGCGGTGCCGCTGCTGGACTGGTTCAGGCCCATCGTGTACAGCGACAAAGTCGCGGGCGCCTGGGCGAACCAGCGTGCCGCCTGGACGATATCCGCGGCCGGCACGCCGCAGATCGCCTGCGCGGCCTCCGGCGTGAATTCGCGGATCCGGCGTTCCAGGGGCTCGAAGCCCTCGGTGTGGCGTTCGATGTAGGCCCTGTCGATGGACGACTCCGCTACCATGACGTGCAGCATGGCGTGGAATAGCGCGACGTCCGTGCCGGGCAGGATGGGCAGGTGCAGGTCCGCGGCGGCCGCGGTGTCGGTGCGGCGCGGATCCACCACGATGACGCGCATATGCGGGCGCGCCTGACGCGCGGCTTCCAGCCGGCGGAACAGCACCGGATGGGCGTAGGCGACATTGGCTCCGGCGATGAACACCGTATCCGCCAGTTCCAGGTCGTCGTAGCATGCCGGCGGCGCGTCGGCGCCCAGCGTCTGCTTGTAGCCCGCGACGGCGCTGGACATGCACAGCCGCGAATTGGTGTCGACGTTGTTGGTGCCCACCAGCCCGCGCGCCAGTTTATTGAAGACGCTGTAGTCTTCGGTCAGCAATTGGCCGGACAGGTAGAAACCCACGGCATCCGGGCCGTGGCGGCCGATGATGTCGGCCAGCCTGTCCGCCGCGATGTCCAACGCACGGTCCAGCGCGATGTCGGTACGCGCTTCGCCGCGCCCCGCGCGCCATTGCGCCCGCAGCACCCGCGCGGCATCGGCGCGGACGGTATCGGCCAGCTGCAGGCCTTTGCTGCAGAGGCGTCCAAGGTTGGACGGGTGGCTGTCATCGCCGGCGATGGCGATCACGCGGTTGCCCTGGGCCTGCACGCGCACGCCGCAGCCCGTCCCGCAGTAACAGCAAACCGAGGACACGGTGCGCGAGGCGCTCGGATTCGCCGCATCGGCGGCGTGTTCCAGGAAATACGGTGCATCCATCGTCAGGACTCCACTGCGGGGATCGCGCCTCGGTCCGATGAGCCGGCCGGGCGGTGGTCGTGTGCGTTCAAGATTCCCCCGTGGCGGCCGATTCGCCCAGCATCAGGCGGTCGCGCAGGCCGGCCAGTGCCGTGCCCTCGCGGATCAGCCGGAAATACCAGGCGCCGTCGGCGATGTCGCCGTACAGGCAGGCTCCCACCAGCCTGTCGCCCTTGATGACCAGTTTCTTGTAGATGCCGTCCACGGCATCGGTCAGCGTGATCGCTTGCGTGCCGTCTGCGCCGATGAAATCGCCGGCGGAGAACACATCGATGCCGGTGACTTTCAGCTTGGTCGAGGTGATGCTGCCGGCGTAGCGGCCGGTGCCGCGCAGGGCGAGGTGGTTGGCCGCGACCCTGGCCTGCTCGAACAGCGGGGCGACCAGGCCATAGGCGATGCCGCGATGGCTGACGCATTCGCCCACCGCATAGATCAACGGGTCGTAGGTCTGCATGGTGTCGCTGACGACGATGCCGCGATTGACGTACAGGCCGGCGCGTTCGGCCAGCGCCGTATGCGGCCGGATGCCGACCGCCATGATGACCAGGTCGGCGGCGATTTCCTCGCCGTCGGCGAATCGCAATGCGCGCACGCGGCCGTCGTCGTCGCCCAGGATGGCGGTGGTCTGGCGGGCCATCAGGAACTTCAATCCGCGCGCCTGCAGGCTGTTTTGCAGCAGGCCGGCCGCGTGGGCATCCAGCTGGCGGTCCAGCAGGCTCGTGCCCAGGTGGACGACGGATACGTCCATGCCCCGGGTGGCCAGGCCGTTCGCGGCTTCCAGGCCCAACAGGCCGCCGCCGATGACGACGGCGCGCCGGTGCGTGGCGGCCGCTTCGATCATGCGGTTGACGTCCTGGATGTCCCGGAACGTGAGCACGCCGCGCAGATCCTTGCCGGGCACGGGCAGGACGAATGGCGTCGAGCCGGTCGCCAGCAGCAGCTTGTCGTACGGCACGACGGTGCCGTCCGCCGCATGGACCTGCCGGCGCGCGCGATCGATCCTGGTTACGGAGCGGTTCAGCAGCAGCCGGATGCCATGACCGGCATACCATTGCTCATCGTTCAGGACGATATCCCGCAGGCTTTGCTCGCCGGTCAGCACCGGAGACAACAGGATGCGGTTGTAGTTGGGATGGGGCTCCGCGCCGAATACCGTGATGTCGTACAGGCCGGGGTCGAGCGCCAGAAGTTCTTCCAGCGTGCGCGTTCCCGCCATTCCGTTGCCGACCACGACCAGCTTCTGCTTTTCCATGTCTGTCTCCGGGAAGCCCGCGTGCCGGCGTGTCAGGCGGCGTTCCGCGCCCGTGCCGGTTCCAGCTGCGCGGCATGGACGAAGGGCGCCGCGGCGGCGGGCGCAGGCGCGGCGGTACCGGCGCGCGAGCCGGATTGGGCCGGGTTCCCGTAGCGGCGGTGCAGGAAATCCACCACCGCGGCGCGGCAGGCCAGGTAGCGGGGGTCTTCCGCCAGCGCGACGCGGTCGCGCGGGCGCGGCAGGGGGACCTCCTGGATCTGGCCGATGGTGGCCGCCGGGCCGTTGGTCAGCATGACGACGCGGTCGGACAGCAGCACGGCTTCGTCCACGTCGTGGGTCACCATCATCGTCGTGGTGCGCGTCTTGGCGACGATCTTCAGCAATTCGTCCTGCAGATGGGCACGCGTCAAGGCGTCCAGGGCACCGAAAGGTTCGTCCATCAACAGCACCTTGGGCTCGATCGCCAGGGCGCGGGCGATGCCGACGCGCTGCTTCATGCCGCCGGATATCTCGCGTGGCAGCTTGGCCTGCGCGTGGCCCAGTCCCACGAGCTCCAGCGCGGCATGCGCGCGCTCCGCCAGGCGGGCCTTGCTTTCCTGCGTCCCGAACACCCGTTCGACGGCCAGGTGCACATTCTGGAAGCAGCTCAGCCAAGGCAGCAGGGAATGGTTCTGGAACACGACGGCGCGTTCCGGGCCAGGCCCGGTGATTTCCTTCTCCGCGCACAGCAGCACGCCGGAGGTGGGCCGGGTCAGTCCCGCCACCAGGTTCAGCAGCGTGGACTTGCCACAGCCGGAATGGCCGATGAGGGTGATGAATTCGCCTTGGGCGACGGTCAGGTCGATATCGCGCAGCGCGACGAACGGCCCCTTGCGCGTGTCGAAGACCTGGCCCACGCTTTCGATGCGTACGAACTTTTCCATCGCCTTACTCCTCGTAGGTGTAGCGTTTGGCCAGTTGCATCAGCAGCACGTCGAGTGTCAGCCCGACTATGCCGATCACGAATATCGCGATCACGATGTGTTCGACCTTCAGGTTGTTCCACTCGTCCCATAGCCAGAAGCCGATGCCGGTGCCGCCAGTCAGCATCTCGGCCGCGACGATGACCAGCCATGCGGTGCCGATGGACAGCCGCACGCCGGTCAGCACGTGCGGCAGCGCGGCCGGCAGCAGCACGCGCGTCATGACCTTCCATTCGGACAGGTCCAGCACGCGGGCCACATTCAGGTAGTCCTGCGGCACGCGTTGCACGCCGGCTGCGGTGTTCAGGATCATCGGCCATATCGAACAGATCAGGATGGTCCAGATCGCCGCCGGATTGGCCGCCTTGAACAGCAGCAGCCCCAGGGGAAGCCAGGCCAGCGGGGAGACCGGGCGCAGCAGGCTGACGATGGGCGACACCATCGCGTTCAAGGCCTTGAAGCGGCCGATGGCAAAGCCCAGCGGAATGCCGATCAGCGCCGCCAGCCCGAAGCCCGCCGCCACGCGCGCCAACGAGGCGAGCACGTTCCAGCCTATGCCCTGGTCGTTCGGACCGTTGTCGTAGAAGGGGTGGGCGAACAGCACGACCGCCTCGTCCCAGGTCCTGGCGGGCGTGGGGATGGCGGGCACCAGCAGGGCAATGGTCTGCCACACCAGCACAAAGACGGCGAAGCCGGCGGCCGGGCCGACGACGGCGCGCAACGTGCCCTCGAAGTATTCGCGCCACGGCCAGGAAGGGCGTGCGCCGGATAGGGAAAGGGAGCGGTCCATGGCGAAGTCCTCAGGTCTTGATCTTGAAGCCGTCGGCATACGCCGCCGGGTTGCTGCCGTCCCACGCCACGCCGTCGATCAGCGTGGACGCGCGCATTTCTTTCGGCGGCAGCGGCGCGCCGACGATGGCGGCGGCCTGCTTATAGATATCGATGCGGTTGATCTGCGTGGCGACCGCCAGGTAGTCCGGATGTTCCTTCAGCAGGCCCCAGCGCTTGTGCTGGGTAAGGAACCACATGCCGTCGCTCAGATAGGGGAAATTGACCGCGCCATCGCCGTAGAAGCGCATGGGGTGCTCGTCGTCCCAGGTCTTGCCCAGACCGTTCTCGTAGCGGCCCAGCATGCGGTCGACGATCACGGCCTTGTCGGTGTTGATGTACGACTTGGCCGCCACGGTTTCGGCCGTCTTGCGGCGGTTCTCCGGCGACGCATCGATCCACTTGCCGGCCTCCAGTACGGCGGCCGTCGCGGCACGGGCCGTATTGGGGTAACGGGTGGCGAATTCCGCCGTGCCGCCGAGGACTTTCTCGGGATGGTCGGGCCAGATCTGCTGCGTCGTGACCGCCGTGAATCCCACCTTGTCCAGGATGGCGCGGGCATTCCAGGGCTCGCCCACGCAGAAGCCGTCCATGTTGCCGATGCGCATATTGGCGACCATCTGGGGCGGCGGTACGGTGATGACCTTGGCGTCGCGCATGGGATTGATGCCGTTGGCCGCCAGCCAGTAGTACAGCCACATCGCGTGCGTGCCGGTGGGGAAGGTTTGGGCGAAGGTGAACTCGCGCTTTTTCTCGGCCATCAGGCGCGCCAGCGCCGCACCGTCGGTGACGCCGGCGTCCTTCAACTGCTGCGACAAGGAAATGGCCTGCCCGTTCTGATTGATCCCCATCAGTACGGCCATGTCTTTCTTCGGCCCGCCTATCCCCAGGTGCACCCCATAGATCAGTCCGTACAGGACATGCGCCAGATCGAGTTCACCGTTGATCAGCTTGTCCCGTACGCCGGCCCACGAGGCTTCCTTGGACAGCACGAATTTCACGCCGTGTTTCTTGTCCAGGCCCAGCACCGAGGCCATTACCACGGACGAACAATCGGTCAGCGGAATAAAGCCGATCTTCACCTCGGTCTTTTCCGGCGTGTCGGTGCCCGCTGCCCAGGCGCCGGCACGTACGCGCGGATCGACCACGCCGAGGATGCTGGCACCGGCCAGCGTCCGGGTCGCCCATCTCATGACGCGGCGCCGTTGGAAATCGGCCGGCGCGGCGGCGAGGGTCGGATGCTGCGGAAAAGTCTTGAGCTTCATTCGATCGTCCCAGAAAGAGGTCTTGCTCGCGGCCGGCCAAAAAAAAACGTTCCGCACGCGCAGGGCTATCCCTGCGCGTGCGGAACGTCGTTGTTCCGGTCGCCGCTTGGCGGCGTATGACGGCCCTCGTTGGCCGTCCGTGGTTCAGAAGCAATACCTATGCCAAATTCAATGTCGTCCGGACAGCAAAAAAATGGGATTAATAATCAACGGGTTGGCGGGGTAATCGAAGAGGATTGCCGCTTTTCGGGCCGGCGCTGCCCCAACCGGCACCCCCGGGCGTGCGGCCTGATGGTGCGGCGCGGCGGCGTTGTGCGCCATGACGGTGCGCGCGGTCCGGGTATGGTGCACGCGCCTGCCGCATTGACCGGACGGCGGCTATTGCGGGGCAGGGCCGGTGTCCGGAATGGCATGCATCTTGCATTGCACAAGGACGTGGCGTGCGGAGGGCACATGCTTAGGGTGATGTTGATCAAGGACGGCGAAGGACGCGTGGCGGAGCTGCGGAGCACCCTGGAACAAGGGGGCGTTAGCATCGTCGCGGAGGTCATGCCGGCCGCCGATCTGTCCGCCCTGATTGCCCGCCATGCGCCGGACGTGGTGCTGATCGATGCCGATGCGCCGTCGCGCGACACGCTGGAAGGGGTCTGCGTGGCCAGCGCGCACGGCGACCGCCCCGTCGTCATGTTCACCGAAAGCAACGACCGCCAGGCCATGCGCGCCGCCTTGCAGGCCGGGGTGGCCGCGTATGTCGTCGGCGAGGTGCCGGCGTCCCGCATCCGCAGCCTGCTCGACGTCGCCATCGAGCGCTACGCCGTCGATCGCGCGCGTCGCGAAGAGCTGACCGAGGCGCGCCAGCGCCTGGCCGAGCGGCAGTGGGTCGACAAGGCCAAGGGCCTGCTGATGTCGCTGCGCGGCGTCTCGGAGGACGAGGCCTACCGCATGTTGCGCGACCATGCCATGAAAAGCCAGCAGCGCATCGGCGAGGTGGCCCGCGCCATGGTGGAAGCCGCCGGCTGGCTGAAGGGCTGACGCCCGCGTATCGTCCGCGGGCCTGCTTTCCAGGCCGGGACCGCCCGCCCCGCGTGGCGGAAACCGGGAAATCGCTTGTCCTTTGCAGACGGACTGCGATTCAATAGGCTCCCGCAAGATCCATGGTCATCGATGACAGGGTGCCCGCAGCCCTGCGTCCCGGCCAGACGAAAATTGACGATATCGCGATGAGCCAGCCTGCAACTTCATTGTTCGTTCCCCAACGTTTCGTACCCACGCGAGAGCAGTGCGATATCCAGTTGTCGCGTCATCGAGTCACCCTTATCGAAGCCAATGCGGGGGCGGCCAAGACCACTACTTTGGCGCTTCGCATAGGCGAAGCCCTCGCGCGCGGGCTTGCGCCGGAGCGCATCCTGGCGCTTACGTTCACGCCCGAGGCGCGGGACGTGATGCGTGCACGGTTGATCGAGGTCGGCATTGCTTCCGGCATCGCCTCGCGTATCTGGGTGACGACCATGGAGGATCTGGCGCACGACGTGTTGAAAGGGATCGAGGATGCCGTACCGCCGCAGCGCCCTTCGAGCCGGCAACTGCGAGAGATCGCGCTGGAGGCGCTGGAGAACGTCAGCGTGGCCTATCAGGACCTGGAGGCCTCGCTCGATATTCGGACGCATAACGTAGCGGTAAGCCAGTTTCTCGATGCATTGCTGCGGCTGAAGGCCAGGATGGCATTCGAAAGCGTCGACGATACGCTGGGCCTGGAGTTCGTTGCCGAGGATCTGGGCGTAACGCTGACGACTTATCTATGGTCGCTGGAATACGAAAAGCTGCGGCGGGGTGTATTCGATGAGGTGAGCTTTCGCGGTCCGTTCGACGCCACCTATGACCTGGCGAAGATGCTGCGGGAAGAACCGGAATCCTCGGCGCACCTGCCGGACGTCGCCCTGGTAACGGCGGATGAGCTGCACGACCTGAATGAAGCTTCCTTCAGTGTCCTGGAAGCGCTGTATCGGCGGGCCGACGTCTATTTCGTGGGTGCCGGCGACCGGGACCAGGTCATTCATACCCAGGTCGGCGCCGACGCGCAATTCCTGATGCAGCGCTTCGCATACGCCGCGCGCTTCCCGTTGACGCTGACCTACCGCCATGGCCCGCACCTGGCCTATGCGATGCGCGAGCTGAAGAATAAACCCGTCGACTCCGCGCTTTCTTCGCGTACCGATATCGAGTTGCTGACCTATCCCGATGCTCAGGCGAGCGAATGCGCGAACCGGGTGGTGCAGGCCGTACAGGCGTGGCAGTCCAGGAAAAAGCCGCTGGATGGCTGCGCGATCCTGCTGCGGGAAAGGCACCAGTCCGTGGAGATCGAGAACGCGCTGATGCAGGCCAATATCGGCTACCGGACCGGCAGTATGACAAGCTATCTGCTGCGCGAGGAAATCCTGTTCCTTCGCGGCATGCTCGCCATCGCATTGGATAAGCTCGAGGCGGTGCGTTCCGCGTCGGTTCGCGGCGCCATCGTCGAGGCGCTGGCGGTGTTCGGCGAGGTGCCGCTGGAACCGAAGGAAATAGACGACGCGAAACAAACCATCGCGCGTCATCCCGAGATGCTGCGGGACTTTTTTGTCGGGCAGATCACCCGGGTAGGGAACCCGGCGGTCAGCGCCCGCATCATCGCCGCCGTACAGTCGGTGCGCTCGGCCCCGCCGGAGACGCCGGCATACGAGACGCTGCGGGCGGTGTGCAAGCTCCTGGACGTGGAGGCGCTTGCCCACCGCGTTTATATCGATCCGCATGAGGCGGCGATTATTACGTATTCCATCGACGGTTTCGTCGCCATGGCGCAGCGCTCGGCCATGAGCCTGCGGGACTTCCACGACTGGCTGGGTGCCGCCGATGAGTTCGTCTCGTCGCGGCGTAGCAGGAATCTGGTGTTGATCGAATACGCGGCGCATTCCAAGGGCAAGGAATACGATCATGTGTTGATTCCGTTCCTGGCCGCCGGGGAGTTTCCCAGCGCGATCCACGATCCGCGCGACGAGGAAAACCTTTTCTATGTGGCCGCTACGCGTGCGCGATCTCGCCTGACCTTAATCGCGCCGGCCGGGGAAGATCGTCGCAGTCCGTTCATCGCGCGGATGCGCTTGACGCAGACGGAAGCGTATGCGGACGCCGTCCTCCGGCAGGAGCCGCGGCGCGAGGCGGTATCCCGGGCGCGCCGCGATCTATCCGTTCCCTATGCGGACAAGGACATCGCCAAGGCGCTCGGCGCGAAATGGGATGCCGTGCGCAAGGTATGGTATGTGCTCCCGGATCAGGATATCGGGCCGTTCGCGCCCTGGCTGCCCAAGCAGTAAGCCCGGGCCGGATCGGCGGCGTCCCGCTCCCTGGGGACCTGCGGCCGCTGGCGCGCGGCTTCGTCCCTTGCGGCGCATGCCTACAGATAAGGCGTGGCCAGCCAGATCACCTTGTTGCGCAGGCGCTTGAGGAAAGGCGCCGTGCGCAGCGTTTCCAGCGTTTGCGGGATGGCGGTCGCGATGGTGGCGTCGATGCGCGCCCCGATGGCACGCGCCGTGGCGCGGTCGTAGATTTCGGTATCCAGCTCGAAGTTCAGCCGCAGGCTGCGCGGGTCGAGATTGGACGACCCCGTATAGGACCACGCATCGTCCACGGTCATCAGCTTGGAATGGTCGAACATGCCGGTCGTGCGCCACACCTTGCAGCCCCAACGGATGACCTGGTCCAGCTGCGCCGTCATCGCGTAGTCCACCAGCCGCAGATTGTTCTTTCCCGGGATCACGATGTCCACCCGCACGCCGCGCCGCGCTGCCGTCGCGAGGGCGCCGATCAGGGTCTGGTCCGGCAGGAAATAGGGGGACTGGATACGCACATGCTGCTGGGCCACGGCCAGCGCGCCCAGCAGCATATTGTGGGTACTGCCCAACGAGCGGTCCGGACCCGAGGGTACGCAGCGCACCGCCGCGCTGCCTGGCGCGCCGGCAGCCCCTGCCGGGATACCGTTCACCGTGCCTGCCGCGTGATTGAACCAAAGGCTGCCGGCCAGGGACTCGCCCGTAGTGAAGTCCCAGTCATGCGCGAACACCGACAGCAGCTGCGTGACGACGGGGCCTTCGTAGCGGAAGTGCGTATCCCGGTTGGTGTCGTCCCGAGCCAGCGCGCTGACGAAGGCCGCGCGGATGTTCATGCCCCCGGAGAACCCGATCCGGCCGTCCACCACCAGGATCTTGCGGTGGCTGCGCAGGTTGGCGTAGGGCATGCGCAGCACGCCCAGCGGGTTGGTCATGAAGCGCGCCGTCGGCACGCCGCCTTTCTTCAGCATCCGGATGATGGGCGGGCGGGAGTAGTGCGAACCGATCGCATCGATCAGGACGCGCACCTGGACGCCGCGCGCCTGGGCCTCGATCAGGGCCTGGGCCATTTCACGGCCGATCGGGTCGTTGTCGAAGATATAGCTTTGCAGCGCGATCGTGTAGCGCGCCTGGCGGATTGCCTGGATCATCGCCGGATACGCTTCGTCGCCGCCATCCAGCAGTTGTACCGAGTTGCCGCCCAGCAGCTGGAAATGGCTGACCTTGTCCGCCAGTGTTTTCAGCGAGGCGAACTGCGGGGCGGACAGCGGCACCACGTCCGGGTCGGGTGCCGAGGGTTCGCGCGCATAGGCGACCATGGCATCGTCGCGCTGCTGCGATACGCGCGTGATGCGGATACGGTTGACCCCAGCCACGAAGTAGGCCGCGGCGCCCAGCAGAGGCGAAAAAAGGGTGATACCCACCCAGCCTATGGCGGCGCGCACATCGTTCTTGGTCATCGCGGCATGGACGGCGGCGCCCGCGCCGGCCACCAGGCTGACGGTGAAAACGATATGCGGCCAGTAAGTTTCCAGAATCTGATGCAGTTCGCGCATGGTTGTTGGTATTCGTTTGCCCAGCGAGTCGCAAAAGCGGTGCGCCGGCCCCCTGCGAACCGGCTAGCTCAGGAGGATACCAAGCCCCGGCCCGCAACTGTGGCGGTATGGACACAAACGACACGGCCGGCGCCGGCCCGGTCCGGCATTCAGAAGGTACGCGAGGGGCCTGAAGACGGCCGCCGGCCGGCGACCGCCCCCGATGCCCGGGACTTGAAAAGACCCCTATAAAGCATGCTAGAATCTCGCTTCTTTGCTGCGGTGGCTGTAGCTCAGTTGGTAGAGTCCCGGATTGTGATTCCGGTTGTCGTGGGTTCGAGTCCCATCAGCCACCCCAAAAAACTCATGCAAAATCAGGCGCTTACCGTTACCGGGGCGCCTTTTTTTATGCTGCGGGATTTTCCGCGCGATGCTCGAACCGCGGCCAGGTACGTCGACATGGCCGCGCAGCCGAGCCTTCAGTGCGACGGGAAATAATCTCCGGCCGTCGTGGTATCGACCTTCCTCCACCGCTCGTTCCCCTGGGACGGGTTCCAGGCGTCCGCCGGAGGATCCGGCATCGGAAAGCGCGCCTTCAGATATTCGTCCTGCGCGTCGACGTACCGATGCAGTCTTTCCACCTGGGTCTTGCCGTACTCGAATGCCTTGTTCCCGTCGATAGGCGTCGTGTAGGTCAGCCGGCGGGGTTGCGAGTAGCCCGCTTCCTTCAGGATGCGCTGCGCCAGGTATTCGACGGCGCCGCGGTCCCAGGTCTCGGCCGGATCGTCCTTCAGGGTCAGGAAGTGCATGAACTCATGGACGATGCACGAGGGAGCCTGTTGCGGCGCGTGTTTTCCACCATCGACGATGATGCCCAGCGTGACCTTTCTTTCCTGGTTCAGCACCTGGCCGGTACTGAAGAACGGCGGCGATTTGACCTCGGGCACGACGATCTTCTTTACCCCGGTATCGATGGAACCCGGGATCATCGCGCCTGCGACCAGCGGCTCGTCGGCAAGGATCGCTTTTCCGTTCTTCAGCGCGGCAGGCAAGGAGATATGGATGGTCCATGCGCGGTCTTTCTTCAATATCCCCTTGGCCTTGGCCTTGTTGACCAGGCCGCGGAACGTTTCGGATCTGGCATAAAGGTCCGTCAGGAAGGTTCGCATGTCCTCTTCGATCTCGCGCTTGAAGCGCCCGGCGTCCGCCGCGTCGGCCAGGCGGGGATCGACCTTGGCGTAGGCGGATTTCTCCAGATCGAGCACCATGATGCCCAGATAGTCGTCGAATTCTTCTTCCCACCAGGGATAGCGGGTCAGGTCCGTGGCTTCACGCAGCACTCTTTCCGATTCGTGGACGGTCTCCGTATTCTTCAGGCGTATCGGGATGAGGCCCACGCCGCCGTCGTGCTGCATCACGATGCGTTCGGCCATACTCTTCATGGTGTCGTCATCGACAATGACGCGCTTGATCGGATTGGCGTTCGCGCCGGCGGGCGCGCTGTGCAGTGCCCCGCCGCCGCGAAGGGCGGGAATGCGGCGCGGTTCGCGCCAGACACCCAGGTCCTTGTCCCAGGCGAGCCTGGGCGTGCCGTTGCGGGTGCCGCTCAGGGGCGCGCCGGCAATGCGCCAGACTGGCCGTTCCGGCGTGCTGGCCGCATGGTCGGCCGCCAGTTCCAGATAGTCGCCATGGATCGGTGCGTAGCGCCTGGCGCCCAGCATGATGGTGCCGTCCCCGGACACCCGGGCCCTTGCAAGCGCTTCCCGTAAGCCGGCATCCGCGACCCGGTAGCGGTCCAGAACGCCAGGGGGCAATGCCACGTCACGCGCGCGATGGGCCAGGTCGATCCAGCCCCCTTGGCCTGGATGATAGGTCAACAGCGTTGGCATGTCCTCGGCCGCATCGCTCGCCGCGCGTGCAACGGCGGGGACCGGGTACCACGCCGGTGGTTCGCCCGCCGGCGTGGGCGTACGCGGCGCGATTTCGATATAGGCGCCGGCGATGGGCGCGAAGATCCTGTTGTCGAGCGTGACCGTACCCTGGTCGGATACCCGCGCGCGCGCCAGCATGCTGAGCGTGGCGGGGTCGGAAACCGCGTGGTGCGCCAGTTCGGTTACGTGGAGCGAGGGGGTGAGCGCGCCCTTGCGTCCGCGTACCAGAACAGGTCCTACCGGGTGCAGGCGGTGCGGGTCGAATTGGGCATAGGCGCTGCCGACGCGGCGCAGCCATCGCGTGCCACCCTCCGCGTCCGCGGCCTTGACGAACGGCGGCTGCGCGTTGCCGGCGATGGGGATGCCCTGTACGCCAGGCGCGGCGGGCACCGGCGGCCGCGCGCCGGTCCCGGGCAGCAGCGTGAAGGTCGTGGGAGACGCCGTGGGCGGCGCGATCGTGCGGGTGCGGCCGGAGAATAGCTGCCCGGGCGCGTCGGCGATCCGGCGCAGCGTCGTCGGCTTCAACTGCCGGTAAGCGCGGGCGAACAGCTCGCCGAACGAGCGTGTGCCGACAGGCACCGGGCACAGCGTGTCGAGTAGCGTTCCGGCGGTATGCATGGCATGCAGCCCCATCGAAGGCAGATGGGCGCCGGCGTGCCTGAAACCCAACCCCGCGCTGTTGACGGGGCCGTGTCCCGCGAGCGAGCCGAGTGCGACCCGAATCCCCCCGACCAGGGCTTTCCTGCTGATGCCGACCAGTTTGCTGGCGGCAAAGGCCGTGGGTATCAAGGCGAATACCCCGGTCACCAACGAGAGATACGCTGACGCATACTCGCCGCGCTTCATGGATGTGTAGGTGCCGTAGAACGGTACGATCGTCTCCAGCACGCGGTCCGCTTTGCTGATGCCGTCCTGGATGGGCGCGCTTTGTTTTTTGAGCTCCAGCAAGCCGGGCCGGAAATGCGCATCGATGGCATCGCCGATGCGGCCGGCTTCGCCGGAGAACGTCTGCTCCAGCACGCAGGAGAACGCCATGTCCGAACCGGAGGCGCGCTTTATCCCGTTCAGGTCCTCCTGCGTCAACGCGCTATGGCGGTTCTGGACCAGCCAATCCTGAGGGTCCATCCGGTCCGGGATTTTTTCGATGGTTCCGCCGGGCGAGACAAAGTATCGGTAGGGGCGCTGGGCATCCGTGCAGGTGACGAAGAAGCCGTGGGCCTGCGCGCCGGGGTGCGACGTGATGCGGGCGCGGTGGATGGAAACGGACGCCCCACTGTCGCCGGGCTGGAAGCCATCCCTGGCCGCCGTGTCCAGCATAAGGCCCAGCATTTTCTTGTGGGCGTCCAGGTAATCGGCGATATAGGCATCGAATTTCCGCTCGTAGAGATCCTTGTACAGGGGCGCGTCGCGGCTCGTTTTTGCGATCAGCTTGCGGTTGAACCGGTTGGGTTCGATCTCCGCCAGGTCGTTGAACTTCACATAGAACTCATGCAGCTTATGGCTCTCGCGCCTGCCCTTGGAGGAGATGGGCTCTTCGATGACGATGGCCATGGGATCCAGGCCCTGGTCCCTGAGCGCGTCCTCCGCGATGCTGCGTGCGCTGGGCGGGGGATCCAGGGCCAGCAGGCGGTCGATGGCCTCGCCCAGCGCAAGTTCGGTGCGGAACTCGTCGGCGGCAAAGGCTTGGACTTTTTCAGCGATTGCGGCCTGGTCGCCTTCGCGCAGCTGCATCAGATCCACCTGGCCGGCGGCGTGCGCCATCAGTAGCAGGCCGATCTGGGATGGCAGCGGGACGGGGTGCACCGCCTCCCCCTGCGGGAGCGGGGGGCGCTGCCCTGTTTCCGCCTGATCCTGCGCCAGCGGGGGAGGCGCCGTGTTGCGGTGGTTCTGCCGGGCTGCGCCGATATCGATGGCCTGGCCGAATGCGCTGACCTGCGCGGCCGTCATGGCGGTGGCGTCCACGCCGGCTGCCGCGCATGCCTGGATGCCGATCCACAGCTTTACCCAGTCGCGGCTACCGTAGCGCGGCGATGGCGACAGCGGTTCGAAGTTCAGCGTCGGATCGTCGATCAGGGCGACGCGCAGCTGCGCAACAATGGGCGCGAACCCCCGCGTGGCGGCGGAGGCGTCCAGCGTCTTTCCGATGCGGGCTTCGATCGCCGCTGCTGCGTCCTCGATGGATAGCTTGTTGGCATTGCGCAGGGTAAGGCCGTCGTAAAACACGGCGGCGCCGTCCGCGGCATCCGCGTTCAACGCCGCCGGCCAGTCGATGGAGTCGGTCAGCGCGAGCGCCAGACCGTTGGCCAGCAGGCGCCGCTGGCCGGGGCCGATGTCCGCGGCTACAGGCTCGTGCGCGAAAAGCCGGCATGCGCGGGCCAGGCAAAGCATCAAGTCCGCGTCGTGTTCCAGCCATCTTCCGGCGACGGGGGTATCGGGCTTGGGGTAAGCGGCGAAAAAGGCGGCGATGACACGGGCCGCGTCGTCTTCGGCGGCCAGGCCCAGCCTGACGCGTGCGTGTTCGACGAAAGCGGCGGTCAGGCGGGCCGCCATTTCCCGGCGGGCGTCGGTGTTGGCTGGCGTATCGCCGGATCGCGCGTCTGCCTTGGCAAACCGGTCAACCATCGCCGCCGCCGGGCGGCCCAGGGCCAGCGCCTCTTTTGCCGTCGCGGCGGCGATCCCGGTCAGGGCGAGATCGGGCGCCTTTGGCGATCGTGGGTAGATTGGAGGAGACGAAAGATGATTCCTGGCCAAGGCCAGGGCATACGCAACGGACAAGACGGCTGCTCCCGATTCGAGCCCCTTCCCAGGGATCGAAAAATAGCCGTTGTGACACAGGCGCTATTGGCCGGTTCCCTGCCACTCTTCCGGGCCATCTCCGCTTTGTCGCTGTACGGAGCCAAGGTGGGCAGCAACCATGTCCAGAAGGGCATGCCGGAACCTGGGAAAGCCGGGAGCGAGGCGGCGGAAGGCGATGTCCTGAAATGCCGTTTCTTTGTCAGAAGCGGGTTCCGGCTTGTCGGCACAATGGTCGCCTCTCTATTCATCCTGGAAAGTATTCAACATGGCCGTACAGACTGCCCTGATCACCGGCGCCTCTTCGGGTATAGGTGCCGTTTACGCCGATCGCCTGGCGCGGCGCGGCTATGACCTCGTCCTGGTCGCCCGCAATATGGACCGGCTGGCCGCCGTCGCCGAGCGTATCCGCACGGGCACCGGCCGAAGTGTCTCGCTGCTCCAGGCCGACCTGGCCGACAAAGGCGATTCCGCGCAGGTCGAGGCAGTGTTGGCGAAGGGTGGGATCCATATGCTGGTGAACAATGCCGGCTTCGGCGCCGTCAAGCCGCTGCTCGACAGCGATGTCGCGACGATGACCGGGATGATCGACATCAACGTGACAGCGCTGACGCGCCTGACCTACGCGGCCGTACCCGCTTTCATCAGGCAGGGCGGCGGGACCATCGTCAATATCGCCTCGATCGTCGCCATCGGGCCGGAGATCCTGAACGGCGTCTATGGTGGCACCAAGGCCTTCGTACTGGCCTTGACGCAATCGCTGCAGTACGAACTCGGCGCGAAGGGCCTGCGCGTGCAGGCCGTCCTGCCGGGGGCCACGGCCACGGATTTCTGGGGCAATGCGGGCCTGCCGCATAGCGAGCTGCCGAACGAAATCGTGATGTCGACGGAAAGCATGGTCGACGCCGCGCTGGCGGGTCTGGATGCCGGGGAAGTGGTCACCATCCCGCCGCTGCAGGACGGCGCGGCATGGGATGCCTACGAGGCCATGCGCAAACAGCTGTCGCAACAGTTCGGCCATCGTACGCCCGGGCCGCGCTATCTGCCGCGCGCCGCTTGACAGTCAGCGGGGTCCTGGTCATCCGGCATGTGCCGGTCGACAACCGAAAGGTGGCGAAGCCTGCGTTGTTCCTGGGCACCTTGACCTTGGTCAAGCGGCCGTGAAGGGGAAGATCAGTACGCCGGCGCGGCGGCGTCCAGTTCACGCCGGATGATGCCCGCCACCTGTTTCTGGCGCGATGACGACATCCTGTCCACGGTGCTGGAAACGCTTACCGCAAGCACAGGATAGCCACGCGCATCGAGCAAGGCGGCGCCCACGCCCACGACGCCCGGCACCGCGGCATTGCCCACCACCGACCAGCCGCGCCCGCGGGTGTTGGCCACCAGCCGCTGCATCTGGGTCGGCGACATACCGCCATACGCCGGCAGGGCATTGCGGTTGTCATGGATGATGGCCTTGGATTCCTGCTCGGGCAACGCGGCCAGCAGCGCCAGGCCGGCCGCGCCCACGCCCAGGGGCTGGCGGTGCCCTACCGTGACCACCAGAACCTGTACGGGATAGCTGCCGACCTCGCGGTGCAGGCATAGCGAATCGCCGCCGGAGCGGCATACGAGAAACGCGGCGTCTCCCGTTTCGTCGCTGATGCGGCGCAGGGCGGGCTTGAGCCGCGCCATGGCCGCGGCATGCGTATCCACGGGGGCCGCCCAGGTCTGCGCCACGCTGTAGCGCCGCGTATCCGCGCAGCGCGATGCGCAGCCTTCTTCGACCAGCACATCCAGGAACCGATAGACGGTAGGGCGCTGGATGCCCGTGGCCCGCGCGACCTCCATGATGGACAGGCCGCCGGGACCGGCCCGGCGCAGGGTATCCAGCACACGCAGGCCACGGCGCAGCGTGCGGGGGCCGGCTGCGGAAGTGGATTCCGGTTTGTTCATTTCTTGGACACATTCGTTTGTCAGAGGGCGAATATATCCGGAATATGCGCCTGCGTCAGAACAAATAGATGTCCAAAATTTGGACAAAAGATAAAACCAGGAGACAACCATGCATACCGTTTCGTCCCGCTTCCTGCGGGGCCTGGCTGCCGCCACTACGCTGGCGGCAGCCCTCGGCCCGGCCGGCAACGCCAACGCCGCCCCCAGTGGCGGCGCCAACACGAAT
Source organism: Bordetella sp. (assembly GCF_057362025.1). NCBI lineage: Bacteria > Pseudomonadati > Pseudomonadota > Betaproteobacteria > Burkholderiales > Alcaligenaceae > Bordetella > Bordetella sp. The sequence continues at coordinate 73,761 of NZ_JBMQQZ010000003.1, forward strand.
GCAAATGCCGATGCCTACCCCGAACGACCCGTGACGCTGGTCGTCGGCTATGCCGCCGGCGGCGCCACCGATATCGTCGCCAGGCTGATTGCCAAGTCGCTGTCCGAGGAATTGGGCCGGTCTTTTGTCGTCGAGAACAAGACCGGCGCCAGCAGCAACATCGGCGCGGAAGTCGTGGCGCGCGCCGCGCCGGATGGCTACACCCTGTATGTCGGCTCCATCGCCAACACCATCAACACCACGCTTTTCCGCAAGCTGAACTACGACTTCGTCAGGGATTTCGCACCGATCGGGATGCTGGCGACGGTACCCAATATCCTGGTCGTCAATCCCAGGCTTCCCGTGACGTCCGTGCAGCAATACATCGCCTATGCGAAAGCGCATCCCGGCAAACTGAGCTGCGCCTCGTCCGGGGCCGGCTCGTCGATTCATCTGTCCTGCGAGCTGTTCAAGCAGCAAACGGGAACGGACATCCTGCACGTGCCGTACCGCGGCAGCGGACCGGCCGTGGCGGACCTGCTCGGCGGGCAGGTGGATTCCATGTTCGACAACCTGCCTTCGTCGCTGCCGCAGGTGCGTGCCGGCAAGCTGCGGGCGCTCGGCGTCACCTCGCCGGACCGTGTATCGCTGGCGCCGGACGTGCCCACGCTGGCGGAGGCCGGGTTGAAGGGCTTCTCCGTACAGTCGTGGTTCGGGCTGATGGCGCCGGCAGGCACGCCGCGACCCATCGTCGACAAACTGAATGCCGCGATCAATCGCGCCCTGGCTGGTCCCGCCATGCGCCAGGCCTACGAGCACAGCGGCTTCGTCGCGCCGCCGCAGCCCAATACCCCCCGGACCTACGCCATGTGGATAGACAGCGAGATCGCCAAGTGGGCCAAGGTCATCAAGGCGGCCGACCTGAAGGCGGATTGAACCCGCCCCCAGGGGCCTTGCGCGCCGCGGCCATGGCGCCGGACGCGGCGCGTTTACCGCATCAATCGCGCTTAGGGAGAAGGTGTGTACCCGATCGATTTTTTCTACCGCGCCGCGCGTCGGCATCCCGACCGTATCGCCCTGGACAGCCCGGGCGCTACCTATCGCTATTCCCGCCTGCGTGCCGAGGTGGACGCCCTGGCATGCGCCCTGCAGGCGGCCGACCCGCGTCCCTCCAGCCGCGTCTGCATCGGCGCGGGCAACACCGCCGGGCACATCGTGGCCCTGTTGGCGGTGCTCGCCGCCGGCAAGACCTGGGTACCCCTGAACACCCTCAGCACCGCGCCAGAGCTGGCCCGCATCGTCCAGGCCACCGAGCCCGGCATCCTGATCATGGACGATACCGGCGTGCCGCTGCTGGAGCCCGCGCTGGCCGCCCACGATGCCGTCGGCATCCGGTTGGACGGCAGCGGCCCGGGCACGCTGGCGGATCTGCTGGCGCGCCACGCGGGCGGCGTTCCGGTACGTCACGATCTGTCGCGCGACGACACGCAGGCCATCAAGTTCACCGGCGGAACCACCGGCATGCCGAAGGGTGTCATGCAGCCCTATCGCGCGTGGAACGTCTTGATCGTGAACCAGATCGCCAATTGGGAGCTGAACCAGGACGATCGCTATGTCGTCGCCGCGCCGGTTACCCACGGCACGTCGACCTACCTGCTGCCGGTGCTCGCGCAGGGCGGGACGCACCTGCTGCTGGACACCATTAACCCGGACACCATCACGCAGGCCTTTCGCGAGCGCGGCGGCACGCTGTCGTTCATGCCGCCCACGCTGATCTACATGCTGATGGCGCAGGAAGGCGTCAGCCGTGCCGATTTCCCGGCCTTGCGCGCCTTGATCTACGGCGGCGCACCCATGCCGGTGGACAAGCTGGCCGAGGTCCAGGCTTTCTTCGGGCCCGTCGTCGGTACGACCTACGGGCAGACGGAAGCGCCGCAGATCGTCACCGCCATGCGGCCGCGCGACTTCGATGGGCCGCACCGGCGCGGCGCGGTGGGACGCGTGACCTGGTTCTCGGAGCTGGCCATCATGGCGCCGGACGGTACGCTGCTGCCCGATGGACAGACGGGCGAGATCGTCGTGCGCGGCGACCTCGTCATGAGCGGCTATTGGCGGCTGCCGGAGAAGACGGCCGAGACCATCGTGGACGGATGGCTGCATACCGGCGACGTGGGCATGGTCGATCCGGAGGGCTTCCTGCACATCAAGGACCGGCTGCGCGACGTCATCATCACCGGCGGCTTCAATGTCTATCCCATCGACGTGGAGAACGCGCTGGCCAATCATCCGGCCGTCTACGAAAGCGCGGTGTTCGGCCTGCCCCACGAAAAATGGGGCGAGGCGGTGCATGCCGCCGTGCAGTTGCATGCCGGCCGCGCGGCCAGCGCCGACGCGCTGAAGGCGCACGTGCGCGCTCTGCTCGGGCCGGTCCAGACCCCCAAGTACGTCCATTTCCACGACAGCCTGCCGCGTTCGCCGGTAGGCAAGGTGCTGAAAACCGCCGTGCGCGAGCAAGTGTCGCGCGAGACCTCCGCCGTTGCCGCTACCGGACACTGAAGCGGTTGGCGATGCAACCCGACTGCCACATAGAGGAAACGAACCATGAATGCTCCCGTCACCCGCCTGTGCACCCATTCCCTGACCGGTATGCATTATCGCGATGCCGATCTGGTCGAGGAACTGATCGGCCACAAGACCTTTACCGAAGTCATGTTCATGCAGATCATGGGACGCGCGGCGCGCCCGACGGACCTGCGGGTGGTCGACGCCGTGCTGATCACCCTGATGGAGCATGGCCTGACCCCCAGCGCGATCGCCACGCGGCTGGTCTACATGAGCGCGCCGGAGAACCTGCAAGGCGCCGTGTCCGCGGGCTTGCTTGCCGTGGGCAGCCAGTTCGTCGGCACCATGGAAAACTGCGCCGGCCTGCTGGGGCGCCTGGTCGATGCCGCCGATCCGGAGGCCGAGGCGCGCGATATCGTCCTCGGGTATCGCGAATCCCGCGCCCATCTGCCCGGCTTCGGCCATCACCTGCACAAGCCGGACGATCCCCGGGCGTTGAAACTGCTGGCCTTGGGCGAGGCCGAGGCAGAGCTGCCGGGGCACTGGCTGCGCGCGCTGCGGCTGCTGGCGCGCGTCGTCGACGACATCCACGGGCGGCACATCACCATCAACGCGACGGGCGCCGTGGCGGCATTGCTGGGCGAAATCGGCGTACCGACCGCACTGATGCGGGGCTTCGCCGTCATATCGCGTGCGGCGGGGCTGGTTTCGCATATCGCCGAAGAACAGCAGGAGCCCTCCGGCCGCTTCATCTGGGACACCATCGATCACGCCATTCCCTATGTGGGGAAAGGCCGCTGATCGTATGATGCTTGCCTGGATTCCGATGTGGCGATCGGTGTCAGGCAGTCCCCGATCGCCGGCCGGATAGCCCCGCCGCCGGGACGTCTGTGGTGGAATACGACATCGTATTGAATCGGGTCGCGAGGGGGGGGCGGTGTGAAAGCATTTATCTACAACAGCCAGCCGGGCAGGGTGGTTTTCGGCAGCGGGGCGCTTGGATCCCTGGAGCAGGAGGTCGAACTTCTGGGGGCGGAACGCGTCGTGGTGCTATCGACGCCGGGCCAGCAGGGCCCGGCGCAGGCCGTCGCGCAACGCCTGGACCGGCGCGCCGCGGGCATATTCCCGCGCGCGGTCATGCATGTGCCGATGGCGCTCGTGTCGGAGGCGCGCGCAGAGGCGCGCCGGCTGGGCGCGGACTGCCTCGTCGCCATGGGCGGCGGCTCCACCGTGGGCCTGGCCAAGGCGATCGCGCTGGAGCTGGACCTGCCCATCCTGGCCATCCCCACCACATACGCCGGCAGCGAGATGACGCCCATCTACGGCATGACGGAAGGGGGCCTCAAGAAAACGGGCAAGGATCCGCGCGCGCTCCCACGCACGGTCATCTACGACCCCGACCTGACGCTGCGCCTGCCTGTCGCGCTAAGCATCACCAGCGGCATGAACGCCATCGCGCACGCCGCGGAAGGACTGTACGCGAAGGACGGCAATCCCATCATGGCGATGATGGCCGAAGAAGGCATACGGGCGCTGGCCGGGGCGATGCCCGTCCTGCGGCGCCAGCCCGCGGATGCCGATGCGCGCGCCGACGCGCTGTACGGCGCCTGGCTGTGCGGCACCGTATTGGGCAATGTCGGCATGGCGCTGCACCACAAGCTGTGCCACACCCTGGGCGGGACGTTCAATCTGCCGCACGCGGAAGTCCATACCGTGATCCTTCCGCAGGCCATCGCATTCAATGCGCCCTTCGCCCGGCCGGCCATGGCGCGCATCGAACGCGCGCTGGGCACGCAAGGGGGATCCAGTGCCGCCGCCGCCTTGTTCGATCTGGCGCGCGACAACGGCGCGCCGGTGGCCTTGAGGACCTTGGGCGGCATAACGGAAGCCGACCTGGGGCACGCGGCGGATTTGGCCGTGCAGGCGCCTTACTGGAATCCGCGCCAGATCGACGCGGGGCAGCGGGACGCCATCCACCAACTGCTGCTGGCGGCGTATCACGGGGTCAGGCCGGACTGACGGCACCCCAGGCTCGCGTCGCCGGCGCCTTCCCGTCGGCTACGCCACGTTCAGCGACATCGAGTACTTCATCTTGTCGTGGGGAAAGGTGGTGATGGTGGCCAGCAGCAGCACCCCGCCGCTGCCGTAGTAGCGACGGGTAATGACGAAGCCCGCCGTCCGCGGTTCCACGTGCAGTTGCCGGGCGATGGGCGCGGCGATGGGCGTGGCCGAGAACTCCTGGTTGACCTCGTGGATGCGGTGGCCGAAGTGGTCCTCGATCAGCCGAAGCAGCGAGATGCGCGGCTGGATGTCGGCGCGCAGGTCGGAGTGCGCCGGATCGGCGTAGATCAGGGTGCACGCGACCGGCGTGTCCTGGTCGTCCAGCGTCTTGATGGAGTTGATGTGCAGCCACGACTGGCCGGGTTCGGCGCCCAGGGTCTCGGCCAGCCGCTTGGCGAGCTTGACCGTGCGCACATCCTGGACCAGCAGCGCGGCGTTGCGCGCGTATTGCAGCAGGTCGGGGAACTGCGAGATGCGCTGCGTGAACCGGGTGCTGGCGCGGGCGGTCTCGATGCGCGTGCCCACGCCCGGGCGGCGCGACACCATGCCCGCCACCGTCAACATGCGGATGGCCTCGCGGATGGTGTGGCGGCTGGCGCCGAATTGTTCGCATAGTTCATGTTCGGTCGGCAGCAGCGTCATGACCGGATAGCGGCCGCTGCCGATGTCGCGCGCCAGCTGCTGGTAGATGCTTTTGTAGCGCGGACCGCCAGCCTCGTCGTCCGGCCCCGCGGCGTGGCCACGGGCCTCGCGCGCCCCGGCCGGTTCGAGCGCGCCTTCGGAGGTTCGGGTCATGGGTGGTTCCTTTTCGCGTGCTATCGGGGTTTGTCCGGACAATAACCGATTGACAAGGCTGTCTCCGTGCATTCATTATTTGTCCGGACATTCATGTACGGACAAATTGTACGGCGGACATGAGGTCGCGGGGCAAGCGGGTCCGCAATTTTTTTGCGGAGAGTCCATCCCCGGATTCAGGCGGCATCGGCAGTTCTTGCAGTTCTCTTCCAATAAACGGGGGTTTTCATGGGCAAGGTACTCGCAGTCCTGACGGCGGCCACGGTGGCCGTCGGTGTGTGCGCCAACGCGCAGGCGCAGCAGAAACTGGTGGTCGCCGGCTACGGCGGCTCGTTCGAAGACATCATGCGCCAGGACATATTTCCACCCTTCGCCAAGCAGCATGGCGTCGAGCTGGACTACGTGGCCGGCAACTCCACCAACACGGTGGCGCGGCTGCAGGCGCAGAAAAGCAATCAGCAGATCGACGTCGCCATCATCGACGACGGCCCGATGTACCAGGCCATCGCGCTCGGCTTCTGCGCGCCGATCCAGGGCCTGCCGGTCAACGACCTCTACAGCACCGCGCGCTACAAGGACGACAAGGCCGTGGCCATCGGCATCGTCGCCACCGGCATCATGTACAACAAGAAAGTCTTCGACGAGCGCAAATGGGCCGCGCCCACCTCGTGGAAGGATCTGAAGGATCCCAAGTACAAGAAGCAGCTGGTGGTGCCGCCGCTGAACAACACTTACGGCCTGCACGCGCTGGTGGAATACGCCCGCGAAGGCGGCGGCGGCGAAAAGAACATCGATCCCGGCTTCAAGACCTTCAAGGACGAGATCGGCCCCAACGTGCTGGTGTACGAACCCTCGCCAGGCAAGATGACCGAGCTGTTCTCCAGCGGCCAGGCCAACATCGCGGTGTGGGGCAGCGGCCGCGTCAAATCCTTCGCCGACACCGGCTTCCCGGTGGGCTTCGTCTATCCGCGGGAGGGAGCCTATGCCCTGCTGTCGTCGGTGTGCCCGGTGGCCAAGCCCAACGCCAGTCCGCTGGCGCAGGCCTTCGTCAACTACCTGGTCAGCCCGAAGGTGCAGGAGCGACTGGCCAATGCCTATGGCTACGGCCCGGTGAACAAGCAGGCCAAGGCGGTCGACGATCCGCGCGTGCCGCTGCCGATCGGCAAGCGCGCCGCCGACCTGATCGTGATCGACTGGGACACCGTCAACCAGAACCGCGAAGACTGGAACAAGCGCTGGACGCGTGAAATCGAGCGATGAGGCAACGGCGGCGCGGCGCGCCGCCAGCGGGAGTATCCATGAGCTATCTCGTATTGAACCGCCTGTCCAAGCGCTACGGCGACCTGACGGCGGTCGAGGACCTGAGCTTGTCGGTCGAACGCGGCGAGTTCGTCTCGCTGCTGGGACCATCGGGCTGCGGCAAGACCACGACCCTGCAGATGATCGCCGGGTTCGTCGAACCCAGCGGCGGCAGCATCGTGCTGGACGGCAAGGACGTCAGCCGCATCCCGGCGAACAAGCGCGGCCTGGGCATGGTGTTCCAGAACTACGCGCTGTTTCCGCATATGACGGCGGCGGAAAACGTGTCGTTCGGCCTGGAGATGCAGCGCGTCGGCAAGGGGGAGCGGCAGGCGCGGGTGGCCGAGGCGCTCAAGCTGGTTGGCCTGTCGCACCTGGCCGACCGCCATCCGGCGCGCATGTCGGGCGGCCAGCAGCAGCGCGTGGCGCTGGCGCGCGCGCTGGTCATCCGCCCCAGCGTGCTGCTGCTGGACGAACCGCTGTCGAACCTGGACGCCAAGCTGCGCGAGGAAATGCAACTGGAGCTGCGCAGTATCCAGCGCACCGTCGGCACCACCACCATCCTGGTCACTCACGATCAGTCCGAGGCACTGGCGCTATCCGACCGTATCGTGGTGATGAACCAGGGCCGGGTCGAGCAGGTAGCAGAGCCTTTCGCGGCCTATGAGGCACCGTCGAGCCGCTTTGTCGGCGGATTCCTGGGCAAGGCCAACGTATTCACACCCACGGCGCAGCCCTATGCGGGCGAGATGCGGGCGCGCATCGGCGAGGCCCATATCGCCATGGAAGGCCGGCCGGTTCCGCCGGGCGCGGTGATCGTGCGGCCGGAAAAGATCCTGTTCGCCGAGGCCGGGGCGTGTGCGCTGCCCGGCCGCATGAAGACGCGCGTGTTCCAGGGCAACCACTGGCTATGCCAGGTGGACACCTCCGTTGGCGAGGTGCTGGTGATCCGCCAGAACGACGGCGTGCCGGTGCCCGCCGAGGGCGAGACGGTGCATCTGCGGTGGCGCGCGCAGGACATGTGCGCGGTGGCCGGGCAGGAGGCCGCTCAATGAGCGCGCGCACCAACCCCTGGCTGCTGAGCGGGCCGGCGCTGGCGCTCTACGCCACCTTCCTGGTGGTGCCGATGGCGCTGGTAATCCTTATCAGCTTCTTCGACTTCCAGTTCTACGGCGGCATACAGGCCACCTTCACCTGGAAGAACTACATCGATATCCTGGGCGACGGCTATTACTACGAAATCTATGCCCGTACCTTCGGCGTGGCGGCGCTGGTGACGCTGGCCTGCCTGGTGCTGGGCACGGCCGAAGCCTATGTACTGTCGCGCATGGCCAATCCGTGGAAGGGCCTGTTCCTGATGGTGGTGCTGGGACCGCTGCTGATTTCGGTGGTGGTGCGCACGCTGGGCTGGGCCCTGCTGTTCGGGTCCACCGGCCTCATCAACAAGACGCTGATGGGCATCGGCCTGGTCTCGACGCCGATCGACCTGATGTACAGCAATCTGGGCGTGGGCATCGCGCTCACGCATGTGCTGGTGCCGTTCATGGTGATCTCGGTGTGGGCGTCCCTGCAGCGGATCAATCCGTCGACCGAGGCCGCCGCGCTGTCGCTGGGCGCGAGCCAGTTCACCGTAATTCGGCGCGTGATCGTACCGCAGGTCATGCCTGGCATCCTGTCGGGCTCGATCATGGTGTTCGCGCTGGCCGCCAGTTCCTTCGCCACGCCCGCCATCATCGGCGGCCGGCGCCTGAAGAATGTGGCCACCGCCGCCTACGACGAGTTCCTGAATACGCTGAACTGGCCGCTCGGCGCGGCGCTGGCGGTGGTGCTGCTGGTGGCGACCGTGGTGGTGCTGTTGTCGGCCAACCGGTTGATCGAGCGCCGCTATGGCGCCGTCTTCAATCCGTCGGGAGCCTGACATGAACTTCCGCAACGGCCCCATCGGCCTGCTGTTCCATACGATTTTCATCCTGTTCATCCTGGCGCCCATCGTGATGGTGTGCGCGGTAGCGTTCACCTCCGAAGGCTTCATCTCGTTGCCCAGCGGCGGGCTGTCGCTGCGCTGGTTCCGCGCCATCCTCGATAACCCGCGCTTCATCGAGGCGTTCTGGTTCAGCCTGGGGCTGGGCACGCTGTCGGCCACGCTGGCGATCGGGTTGGCGGTCCCCAGCGCGCTGGCGCTGGCGCGCAACCGCTTCCGTGGCCGCGAAGCCTTGCTGGCGTTCTTCCTGTCGCCGCTGATGATTCCGCACGTGGTGCTGGGACTGGCCTTCCTGAAGTTCTTCACCACCGTGGACCTGGCCGGTACCTATGTCGGGCTGGTCGTGGCGCATGTGATCCTGGTGATGCCCTATGCACTGCGGCTGGTGCTGGCGTCGGCCACGGGCATAGACCCTGCGCTGGAGCGCGCGGCGCAGTCGCTGGGCGCGTCGAACTGGACCGCTTTCCGCCGCGTGGTGCTGCCGCTGCTGCTGCCGGGCGTGGTAAGCGGCTGGGTGATCGCCTTCATCACCAGCTTCGACGAGCTGACCATGTCCATCTTCATCGCCTCGCCGTCCACCACCACGCTGCCGGTGCGCATCTTCCTGCATATCGAGGACACCATCGATCCCTTGGTGACGGCCGTGTCGGCGGTGCTGATCTACGTGACCATCATCGCCATCTTCATCCTGGACCGCGCGGTGGGCCTGGAAAAGCTGTTTGTCGGAAAGGGACGTTAATGACGGACGAAACGCAACAAAGCGCGCCCCGCGCGCCGGCGCATCGCGGCATCTACGACGCCGCGGTGATCGGCGGCGGCCTGGTCGGCTCGGCCATGGCCTACGGACTGCGGCGTGAACTCGACCACGTCGCGGTGCTGGACGAGGGCGACGTGGCCTACCGTGCCTCGCGCGGCAACTTCGGCCTGGTATGGGTACAGAGCAAGGGCATGGGGTTGCCGCGCTACGGCGTGTGGACCATGACGTCGGTCACCGCCTGGCCGCAACTGGCGGCCGAGCTGCAAGACCAGACCGGCGTGGACTTGCACCTGGAGCAGCGCGGCGGCCTGCACGTGCTCTTGAGCGACGAGGAAATGGAAGCGCGCGCCACCTTCATGCGCACGCTGCTGGCGCAGCCCGGGATGGCGCAGTACGACTGGAAGCTGCTGGATCGCCACGAGTTGGCCGACATGATGCCCGGCATCGGTCCGGAGGTGCGCGGCGCCAGCTGGACGCCGGTGGACGGCATCGCCAATCCGCTCAAGCTGCTGCGCGCGCTGCACATGAGTTTTGCCCAGCGGGCCGTGGATTATTTGCCGTGCCGGCCGGCGCAGCAGATTCGGCAGCGCGACGGCGTGTTCGAGATCGCCACGCCATCCGGCACGGTGCGCGCGCGCAAGCTGGTGCTGGCCAGCGGCCTGTCGAACAAGGCGCTGGGCGAGCAGGTCGGCCTGACGGTGCCGGTGCGGCCGCAGCGCGGCCAGATCGTGGTGCTGGAGCGCACCCGCCGCTTGCTGGAAATGCCGCTTTCCACGTTGCGCCAGACCGATGAGGGCACCTGGCTGATCGGCGATTCGCAGGAAGAGGCCGGCTATGTGGACAACCAGGTAGGCCTGCCGATCCTGGGCACGCTGGCCGACCGCGCCGTGCGCACGCTGCCCGCCTTGCGCGAGGTGCGGGTGGTGCGCAGCTGGGCCGCGCTGCGGGTAATGTCCAAGGACGGTTTCCCCATCTATCAACAATCCGAGACGTGCCCCGGCGCTTTCGTCGCCACCTGTCACAGCGGCGTCACCCTGGCCGCCGCGCACGCGCTCAAACTGGCGCCCATGATCGCCGCCGGCCAGCTGGACGACGACATGGCGCCCTTCTCGACCCGGAGGTTTCATGTTCAAGAGGCTTGACGAAGCGCAGCGCCAGGCGCAAGGCGCGCCGGTGCGGGTGACGGTCAATGGCGCCGAGTTGCAATGCCGCGCCGGCGACAGCGTGGCCGCGGCATTGTTCGCCGGCGGCGTGCAGGCCTGTCGCGATACCGCGGTGGGCGAGGTGCCGCGCGGGCCCTATTGCATGATGGGCGTGTGCTACGACTGCCTGGTCACCATCGATGGCCAGGCCAACCAGCAGGGCTGCATGACGGCCGTGCGCGAAGGCATGAAGATCGAGCGCCAGCTGGGCGCGCGCAAGGTGCCGGCATGATCGAGACGACGCAATGCGATTTGCTGGTGGTGGGCGCCGGTCCCGCCGGGCTGGCCGCGGCCACGGCGGCCGCGCGGCTGGGCGTGGACACGGTACTGCTGGATGAACAGCCCGCGCCGGGCGGGCAGATCTACCGCGCCATCACCACCACGCCGGTCACCGACCGCGCCGTGCTGGGTCCGGACTACTGGCACGGCGCCTCGCTGGTCGAGCCCTTCAAGCAGTCGGGGGCGCGCTATGTGCCCGGCGCGACCGTGTGGGCGGTGGCCGAGCGTACCGCGCCCGAGCCGGGGCTGGGCTTCGAGGTGGCGTATTCGGTGGCGGGCGAGGCGCGCATCGTGCATGCGCGGCGCCTGCTGCTGGCCACCGGCGCGCAGGAACGTCCCTTCCCGATTCCGGGCTGGACGTTGCCGGGCGTCATCACCGCCGGCGCGGCGCAGATCCTGTTGAAGTCGGCGGGTGTGGTGCCGGCCGACCGTACCGTGCTGGCTGGATGTGGCCCGCTGCTGTACCTGGTGGCGTGGCAGTACCTGAACGCCGGCGTGAAAGTCGACGCCCTGCTCGAAACCACGCCGCCCGGCCGCCTGCGCCAGGCCTTGCCGAAGGTGTGGGACTTCCTGCGTTCGCCCTACCTGGGCAAGGGGCTGTCGCTGCTGCGCGCGGTCAAGGCGGAGATACCCATCGTCAAGGGCGTGACGGCGCTGGAAGCGCTGGGCCAGGACAAGCTGGAAAGCGTGCGCTACACCGCCGCGGCGGGAGAAACCAGGACGCTGCCCGCGCAGCAACTAATGCTGCACCAGGGCGTTGTGCCGAACGTCAACCTGTCGCGCGCCATCGGCGCCGAGCACCGCTGGAACACGGCGCTGGACTGCTGGGAGCCGGACGTGGATGAGTGGGGCCTGACCTCGGTGGACGGCGTCGGCATGGCGGGCGACGGTGCCGGCATTGCCGGCGCGCTGGCGGCCGAGCAGCGCGGCCGGCTGGCGGCGTTGCAGGCGGCGCATCTGCTCGGCCGCATCGACACGGCGCGGCGCGACAGCGAAGCCGCCGCGCCGCGCGCCGCGCTGACGCGGGCGGTGCGCGGACGCGAGTTCTTCGACGTCCTGTACAAGGCCCCGGAAACCTTCCGTCGTCCCACCGGCGACACCATCGTCTGCCGCTGCGAGGAAGTGACGGCGGCGCAGGTGCGCGACACCGTCAAGCTCGGTTGCAGCGGTCCGAACCAGATGAAAGCCTTCCTGCGCTGCGGCATGGGGCCATGCCAGGGCCGCTTCTGCGGCCTGACGGTATCGGAGATCCTCGCCGAGGAACGCGGCGTGCCGGTGCCGGAAGTAGGCTATTACCGCCTGCGCTTCCCGACCAAGCCGCTGACGCTGGGCGAGTTGGCGTCGCTGCCGCAGACCGACGAGTCCCGCCAGGCGGTGGTGCGTCTGAAGAAGTAGGAGGCCGCCATGACGGATGCTTCGCGTTCGGCCGCCGTCATTATCATCGGCGGCGGCCTGCACGGCAGTTCGGCGGCGCTGCACCTGGCGCGTGCCGGCGTGCCGGCGCTGGTGATCGAGAAGAACTACGTCGGCCGCCATGCCTCGGGCGTGAATGCGGGCGGCGTGCGCACGCTGGCGCGGCATCTGGCCGAGGTGCCGCTGGCGCTGGCCTCGCGCAAGCTTTGGTATCGCATCGGCGAGCTGGTCGATGACGACTGCGGCTTCGAGCAGCACGGGCAGGTGCGCGTGGCCGAGAACGAGGCCGACGCGGCAGCGCTGCGCGAGCGCCTGGCGACAATGCAGGCGCATGGCTACACGCATGAACAATGGATAGACCGCGACGAATTGCTGGCGATGATCCCCGCGCTGGCGCCCACGGTGCATGGCGGACTGATCGCGCGCGAGGACGCGGCCGCCGATCCCTATCGCACCGCCCTGGCGTTCCGCCGCAAGGCCGCCAGCCTGGGCGCGCGTTTCCTGGAAGGCGTGCGCGTGCTGCGTACCGCCCACGAGCAGGGACAGTGGCGGATCGAGACCGACGCCGGCGTGTACACCGCGCCGCGGGTGCTCAACTGCGCCGGCGCCTGGGCTGACCGCATCGCCGCCGAATGGGGCGAGCCGGTGCCGCTGACCGCCATCAGCCCGATGATGCTGGTCACGCTGCGCATGGACCATTTCCTGGACGCGGTGGTGCTGGGCACCGGTCGGCCGTTGTCATTCAAGCAGCGCGCCAACGGCACCGTGCTGATCGGCGGCGGCCGCCGCGCCTGGGTCGACCGCGACGCCGAATGGACCGAACTGGATTTTCATTCGCTGGCCGAGGGCGCGCGCACCGTGTGCGACCTGTTTCCGCACATGCGCCACGCGGTGGTGAATCGCGGCTGGGCCGGCATCGAGGCCGCCATGCCTGACGAGATCCCCGTGATCGGGCGCAGCCGCCGTTACGACAGCGCCTTTCATGCCTTCGGCTTCTCCGCGCATGGCTTCGAGCTGGGTCCGATCGTCGGCCGCATCATGGCCGACCTGATCACCACCGGTGCGACCGCGCTGCCGATCGCACCGTTCGCCATCGATCGTTTCGCCGGCGCCACGGGCGCGCCGGTTTCCATTCCCAAGGAGCAGCACCCATGACTGATATCGTGCGCAAGGATTCCAATGAGCGCCTGAGCCGCATCGTGATTCACGGCGACACCGTGTACGTGGCGGGCGTGACATCTTCGGTGGAGGGCGGCATCGTCGCGCAGACGCGCGACGCGCTGGCCAGGATCGACGGCTATCTGGCGCGGGCCGATACGGACAAAACGCGCCTGCTGTCGGTACAGATCTGGCTCAAGGACATCGAGCGCGATTTCGCCGGCATGAACCAGGTATGGGCCGAATGGGCGCCGGCCAATGCGTTGCCGACGCGCGCGACGTGCGAGGCCAGGCTGGCCTCGCCCGATCTGCTGGTCGAGATCATCGTCACGGCCGCCAAGCGTCCGGGCTGAGCCGGCCGGCCGGTGGCGGAATCACAGGTGCCTCAGCCCTCCTTGCGCAGGGTGATGGGCACCGACTTGGCTGCCGGCACCTTGCTTTCCCTGGCGTAGTGCCATAGCGGGATCAGCGGATTGCATTCCGGGAAATACGACCACGCGCAGCCGGCGGGGATGTCGTAGGGATGGACAGCCAGACCGTTCACCTCGCGTTTGAATCCGTCATCCGCCACGGTACTGGCCACCACGGTGTCGCCTTCCCGCAGGCCCAGCCGCGCCATGTCGTGCGAATTCATCATGAGGACCTTGCGCGTGCCGTGCACGCCGCGGAAGCGGTCATCCAGTGTATACACCGTGGTATTGAACTGGCTATCGCCGCGCGTAGTCATGAGGCGGAGGACGTCGCCGCCGCGCTCGGGCATGTCGGGATCGGCGCTCAGCGTTTCCGGTACAAAGAAGTTGGCCTTGCCGGTTGCCGTTTCCCATTTGCGTTGGGCCGCGCCCAGCGGACGGTGGAAGCCGCCGGGATTCCACATGCGCTGGTTGAAGTCCTTGAAGATCTTCGGATAGGTGGCTTCGATGGCATCGCGTACCAGGGAATAGTCGCCGACCCAGCGGTCCCAATCCACGCCGGGATTCGGCGGCAGGGTGGCTTTGGCGATGCTGGCGACGATGGCCGGCTCGGAAAGCAGCTTGCCATGCGCGGGCTCGTGGATGCCGCGCGACCCGTGAAAGCAGCCCGTGCTGTCTTCCATCGACACGGCCTGTTCGCCGCTGGCCTGCCGGTCCACCTCGATGCGGCTCAGGCAAGGCAGCAGGTAGGCTTGCCTGCCGTGCAGCAAGTGGCTGCGGTTCAGCCGCGTGGTGATGCCCACGGTCAGGTCCAGGCGGCGCCACGCCGGTTCCATGCGGTAGTGATCCGGAGTGGCGCGGGCGAAATTCCCGCCCAGGCCGATAAAGGCGGTGACCCGTCCGTCCAGCATCGCCTCGCAGGCTTCCACGGTATTCATGCCTTTTTTGGCCGGCGGATCGAAATGGTAGAGCTCGCGCAGCTTGTCGGCGGGAACGTGGTCGGGTTTTTCCGTGATACCGACCGTGCGTTGTCCCTGTACGTTGGAGTGTCCGCGTATCGGGCAGACACCCGCGCCCGGTTTGCCGATATTGCCTCGCAGCAGCAGCAGGTTGGTCACCATCTGCACGCTCTGCACGCCGTTGCGATGCTGGGTCAGCCCCATGCCGTACAGCAGCATGGCGGCCTTGGCACGGGCATAGGTCGCGGCCGCTTCGGCCAGCTGGGACCGGCTCAATCCGGATTCGTTTTCGATGTCCGTCCAGGCCGTCTGGCGCATCGCTTCGGCGAAGTCCTCGAAGCCATGTGTGTGCTCGGCGATGAACGCATGATCCAGCACCGGCTCGGTACCGTCCAGGCGGGCGGCATCGTCGGCTTCGATCAGCCATTTGCACAAGCCGGCCAGCGCGGCGGTATCGCCGCCGAGCTTCAACTGCAGGTACTGGGTGCTGATCTGCGTTTCCTTGCCGGTCAGCATCTCGACCGGCGATTGCGGGTTGGTGAAACCGACAAGGCCCGGCTCGCGCAAGGGGTTGAAGGTGATGATGGGGACGCCGCGCTTGCGCGCGTCCTGCAGAGGATGCAGCATGCGCGGCGCGTTGGTGCCGGTGTTGTGGCCGAAGAACAGCATGCAGTCGGCGTGTTCGAAGTCTTCCAGCGTGACCGTGCCCACCGCTACGCCTATGGTCTTGGGCAAGCCCACGGAGGTGCTTTCGTGGCACATGTTCGAGCTGTCGGGCAGGTTGTTGGTGCCGTACATGCGGGCGAACAGGGCATACATGTAGGAGGTTTCCAGCGACGCGCGGCCGGAGGTATAAAACACCGCCGAATCGGGATCGCGTCCGCGCAGCAGCGCGCCGATCTCTTCGAACGCCTGTTGCCAGCCGATCTCCACATACTTGTCGGTGGCGGCGTTCCAGCGCATGGGGACCGTCAAGCGGCCGATCGCCTCCAGTTCGTGATCGGACCAGGATTCCAGTTCGGTGCAGGTGTGCGAGTCGAAGAAGCTGGCCGGTACCTGCTTGCTCGTGATGTCCCAGGCGGTGGCCTTGGCGCCGTTCTCGCAGAATTCGAATGGATGGGGATGGGCCGGCTTGGCCCAGGAACAGCTGACGCACATGAAGCCGTCGGGTTTGTTCTGGTGCATCAGCACTTTCGTGCCGTGCATCAGGCGATGTTCCTTGACCAGGATGGATCCGACGGCGCGCGCCGATCCCCAACCGCCGGCCGAATCGGTGTGCGGTCCGGAAGAAGTGTGTTCTTTCGTCATTTGCTCGTACCCTCGTCGCCGGGTGGCCCCCATGCGCGATCGTTGTCGGCATGGGCCGTCCGGCAGGGCCGGAGGCAGTCTGGGACACCCTTTTTGTGTGCATGCGCGCGTGCCGCGGTGCGGCGGCAGGTGCGCGGGTGTGCGCTCATCGCAGGAACCATGCCCGTGCGGGCGGCGCGGCGGCGGTCCAGGGCCGGCCGGGGTAATATCTGTACATTCATCCAGTAGTCGCGTGGCTGCTGGAGGCAACAGCATGCCCCGTGCAGATACAGCCTCTTCCATGTCGAGCCAGCCTCCCATCGCGGTCCCGCCGCCGTCCGCCGCGCGCCCCGACGAAGCCGCCACCTACGTCGTGGCCGTGCGCGCGCTGTGCGAGTTCACCGCGCGGCGCGGCGATCTGGATTTGCGCTTCACGCCTTCGCCGTCCGCGCAGGAGGGCGTCGCGGGACATGGTCTGGTCGCGGCGCGGCGGGGCGCCGGCTACGAAGCCGAAATCGCACTGGCCGGCCGGTACGGCCCGCTGCGCGTGCGCGGCCGCGCGGACGGCTACGATGCCGGCCGCAATCGCCTGGAAGAGATCAAAACCCATCGCGGCGATGTCGAGCGCATTCCCGCCACCCACCGCGCCTTGCATTGGGCGCAGGCCAAGGTCTACGGCCATCTTCTTTGCGAGGCCAGGAACCTGTCCGGACTCGATATCGCGCTGGTGTACCTGGACGTGGGCAGTCAACAGGAAACCGTGCTCGTCCATGCGCACAGCGCGGGCGAGCTGCGCGATTTTTTCGTCGAGCAGTGCGACAGGTTCCTGGCCTGGGCGCGCCAGGAAATCGCCCACCGGCAGGCCCGCGACGCGGCGATGAGCCGCCTGGAATTCCCGCTGGGTCCGTTCCGCGCGGGGCAGCGCGACCTGGCCAAATCGGTTTTCCGCGCGGCGCGCGATGCGCACTGCGTGCTCGCGCAGGCGCCGACCGGCATCGGAAAAACCATGGCGACGCTGTTTCCCATGCTGAAGGCCTGCGCGGATACGCTGGACAAGGTCTTTTTCCTTTGCGCCAAGACGGCGGGCCGGCGGTCCGCCCTCGATGCGCTGGACTGCTTGCGGCAGGATACGCCGGGCCTGCCGCTGCGCGCGCTGGAACTGGTGGCGCGCGAGCAGGCCTGCGAGCATCCGGACAAGGCCTGCCATGGCGAATCATGCCCGCTGGCGCGGGGCTTCCACGATCGCCTGCCGGCGGCCCGCGCCGCGGCCCTGGCCGCGTATTCCATGGACCGGGGCAGCGTTCGCGCCGCCGCCCTGGCGCACGGCATCTGCCCGTATTTCCTCGGCCAGGAACTGGCGCGCTGGAGCGACGTGGTGGTGGGCGACTACAACTACTACTTCGATTCCAGCGCGATGCTGTATGGCCTGACCATGGCCAACCAATGGCGCGCCGGCCTGCTGGTGGACGAAGCCCACAACATGCTCGAACGCGCGCGCCGCATGTATTCCAGCTCCCTCGGGCTGGACGACATAAGGCTGGCGCGCCGCGCCGCGCCGGCCGGCCTGCGTCGGCCACTGGATGCGCTGCGGCGCGTGTGCCGCGGCCTGTTGACCGAACAGCCGGGCGCGTATGCGGCGCACGAATGTGTCCCGCCGGCGCTCCTCGCGCAATTGCAGCGGACGGCGACCGCGCTGGCCGGACATTTCGCCGAGCAGGGCGGCGATGCGTCCGAGCCGCTGCTGCGCCTGTACTTCGACGTCCTGGCCTTCGTGCGGCTGGCGGAAACTTTCGGCGAACACGCCATTTTCGATATCTCGCGCGACGAAGGCGCAACGGGACGGCACGTACAGGGAACGCTGTGCATCCGCAATGTCGTGCCGGCGCCTTTCCTCGCGCCGCGGTGGGCGGCCGCGCATGGCGCCGTGCTGTTTTCCGCGACCCTGCACCCCATGAGCTTCCATCGCGATACGTTGGGCCTGCCGCGAGGCTGCCATTGGCTGGACGTGCCGGGTCCGTTCCGGGCGGAACAGCTGGCGGTGCATGTGGTGGGCGATGTTTCGACGCGCTACCGCGACAGGGATGCCTCCGGGCCGGCCATCGTGGACATCATGGCGCGAGAGTATGCGGAACGGCCGGGCAATTACCTATGCTTTGCCAGCAGCTTCGATTACGCAGGCCGCCTGGCGGCCCATATGCGCGCGCGTTTTCCCCAGGTGCCTGTATGGGAGCAGGCCGCGGGAATGCAGGCGGCAAACCGCGATGCGTTTTTGGCGCGCTTTGCGCCCGGCGGCGCGGGCGTCGGCTTCGCCGTGCTGGGCGGTGTTTTCGGCGAAGGGGTGGACCTGCCCGGCGATCGGCTGATCGGCGCCTTCATCGTTACGCTGGGACTGCCGCAGGTCAACCCGGTCAATGAGCAAATGATGCGGCGCATGCAGGCACGCTTCGGCAACGGTTTCGACTACACCTACCTGTTCCCCGGCCTGCAAAAGGTCGTGCAGGCGGCGGGGCGCGTGATCCGGACGGAAACCGACCGGGGCAGCGTATACCTGATCGATGACCGGTTCGGCCGCGCCAAGGTGCGCGCGCTATTGCCGGCCTGGTGGCGGCCGCGCCTGCTCCAGCAGGGGCCGGGCGGAGCCGGCGCGGCCGGCCGGTGCGGCGGGCAGGGCGCCACCACTGCCCTGGGTACCCTCGCATTGCGTCAGGAAAACTGACAAATGCGCAGGATAAATCGATGTTCCGCGGCAGCGGCGCCGCGTAGGATAGGCAACGTCATTGAACACCCATTGCGGGAACCGCTATGAACGCCGAAACCTGGAGCGCCCTGGATTCCTTCCTCGAAGACGTACTGTTGCTGCGGGAGGCCCGCCTGGACGCGGCGCTGGCCCGTTCGGAGCAGGCGGGCCTGCCGCCGCATGGCGTGGCCCTGAACCAGGGCAGGATGCTGCAGATTTTTGCACGAATGGTCCGCGCGCGCCGCATCCTGGAGATCGGCACGCTGGGCGGCTATAGCGCCATCTGCATGGCGGATGCCCTGCCGGAGGGCGGCAAGCTCGTCTCCCTGGAGCGCGATGCGCGCTACGCACGGGTCGCGCGCGAGAACATACGCGCGGCTGGCCTGGAGCGGATGGTGGACGTGGTGGTCGGCGATGCCGTCACGACCCTGGACCGCATGGTGGCGGAAAAGGTCGCGCCTTTCGACCTGATCTTCATCGACGCGGACAAGAAGGACAACCCGCATTATCTGGCGGCTGCGCTGCGGCTTGCGCGCGACGGCACCGTTATCGTCGGCGACAACATCATACGCGGCGGCCGCCTGCACGCCGGGGATGCGCAGGATGATCCGGACGTGCGCGGCGCGCGCACCTTCCTGGCCGATATGGCGCGGGATCTGCGCCTGAACTGCACGGCCTTGCAGACCGTCGGCGCCAAGGGATGGGATGGTTTTTCGCTGGCGATCGTCTCCATGTAGCGCAATGATGCCCGGGGAACGCCGGCCAGGGCGCGACAGGCGCCCCGGGCGTTCAGACCTTCGCCTTGGCTCCCGGCATCTGGGCCAGTTCCAGGAAACGCCGCGCGACGCTTGCCATGTTGTGTTCCAGCCAATCCGCCATGGCTTGCTCCTGCGGCAGGATGCGTTCGCATACCGTCATCGTCTCGCGGTCGCCCAGCAGGCGCGCGGCCTCGATCAGGTTCCGGTACGAGGCGATTTCGAAATGCTCGAACGCATAGCTCAGCATGCTGCCCTTGACGATTTCGTCGCTGGCAAACATCCCCACAGCGCCCTGCATGCCCGCCATCGCCTTGCCCGCCAGGTCCTTCACCGCCGAGGTGTCGCCGCCGTGCCGTTCGATGCAGGCCGCGACCCGCCTGGCCTGGTCGCGCGTCTCTTCGATATGCTGTTCGATCCTGCGTTTCAGGTCGGGGTAGTTTTCGATGCGCCTGGCCATGGCCGCCAACATCGTTTCCGCCTGCTGTTCCATGGCGTGCGCATCGCGCAGCCAATCCATGAAATGCGATTCCAGGACGTCGCGGTCCATGGTGATCCTTGCGTTTTCCATCGTCGTCTCCTCGGGTATCGGGAACGCGGCGTTCAGGCCTTCGGGTCGAAGCCCAGCTGCTTCATCGCGGGCCCGATGGATTGCGGCCGATAATCGCGCCAGGGGTCGTTGCCGACATCCAGGCGCGTGTGCGCGGTGGCGATCGTCCACTGCGCACCGCTTTTGATTCGCGCCAGTTCGTCCCAGCCGATCGGCACCGAGATGCCCAGCCCCGGCCGCGCGCGCGCCGACCAGGCGGCGACGGTGGTCGCGCCGAAGCCGTTGCGCAGGTAATCCGGAAAGATCTTTCCGACGCGGTTCTTCGGGCCGCTTTTCGCCACGAAGAGCTGCGGCAGGGTCCGGGCCAGATGCCGCACGATGGCTTCCGAGAACCCCTTGACGGCGTCCCACCCGTACTGCTTGCGCAGGGGGACGACCACATGCAGGCCCTTGCCGCCACTGGTTTTCAGCCAGCATTGCAGCCCGATTTCCTCCAGCAGCACGCGGACCAGCCCGGCCGCCTGCCGCAGGGTTGCCCACTTCACGCCATCGCCGGGGTCCAGGTCGAACAGCATGCGATCAGGCTTGTCGATCGCTGTCTTGACGGCGTTCCATGTGTGGAACTCGATCACGTTCATCTGTGCGGCGGACATGATCGCCTCGCCCGAGGGCACCTCCAGTAGCGATGGGTGGTCGGGGTCCAGGCGTTCCGGCAGCGCCTTGACCCCGGGCATGGCCGCTTCCAGGTGCTTCTGGAAGAACAGCGGCTCCTGTATCCCGCCCGGCGCGCGTACCAGGGATACCGGCCTGCCTTTCAGGTGCGGCAGCAGCAGCGGCGCCACCAGGCCGTAATAGCGCGCCAGATCCAGCTTGGTCAATCCGGTGGAGGGATCGATGACGCGATCCGGATTGGACAGGCGCCCGGGCTTCGCCGTTTTCGCAGCCTTCGTCGTTTTCGCCGTCTTCACCGTCTTGGCCGTCTTCGCCGTCTTCACCGTCCCGGCCGCCTTCACCGCCTTGGCCGGGACTGCCTTCTCGCGCGTTATCGCGCGCGCCGGCTTGTCCGTGCGCAGGCCGCGGAATACCGAATGGCGTATATGGCCGGATTTCGTCCATTCGCCGAACGACACCTCCGCCACGAGTTCGGGCTTGATCCAGTGTGCGCGACGCGGCATGCCGGCCTGCTGGGGCAGGGGGCGTTCCGCGACCGCCAGGGCCCGCATCTTGCGCGCCAATTCGTCCAGTCCCCGCGTATCGAAGCCCGTACCCACCTTGCCGGCATAGCGCAGGCCGCCTTTTTCGTCATGCACCGCCACCAGCAACGCCCCGAAGCCGGTGCGGCTGCCGGCGGGATCGGTATAGCCGACGATAACGAATTCCTGCCGCTGGGCGCATTTGATCTTTACCCAGGTGTCGGATCGCCGCGAGACATAAGTCGCGTTGCGGCGTTTCGCGATAATGCCTTCCAGGCCCATTTTGCACGCCGACTGCACCAGGTCCTCGGGCGGCGCGTCGAAGGCCGCGCTGAAGCGCACGGGGCCTTCCTTGGCTGCTCCCAGCAGTTGTTCCAGCAAGGCCCGGCGGGTGGTAAGCGGCTCCTCGCGCACGTCGCGGCCCGCGACGAAGGGCAGGTCGAAGGCATAGAAGACGATATCGCCCGTCCGCTCGCTTTCGAAGGCGTTCTGCAATGCCTGGAAGCTGGGCGTCCCGTTGTCCGTCAGGACCACGATTTCGCCGTCGATCCACGTCCCCGGTATCTTCAGCTTGCCCAGCGCCTTCACCAGATGCGGCATCCTGGCGCTCCAGTCGTGGCCATTGCGGGTGTAAAGCCGCGCGCCTTTTTCGTCCAGGCGGGCCAGCAGACGATAGCCGTCGAACTTCAGCTCGTAGACCCAATCGGCCGCGTTCGGCGGCACGCCGTCCACCAGCGTGGCCAGTTGCGGTTTCAGGCTACTGGGCACCGCGCGCGCCACGCCGGGCAATTTTGGTTCCGGACTTTCCTGTTCCGCCTTTGCCGCTGTCCGCTTTTCGCCGCCCGCGGCCCGGGCCAGTGCCTTTTTGCGCTGCGCGCGCAACGGCACCACGCTGTCGGGCATTTCGTCCACCACGCTGAACGCCTGCTCGGCGCGGGCGAACTCGTCGCGGTCCTTGATCAGCAGCCAGGGCGGCTGTCGTTCGTTTTCCTTGCCGTGCAATCGCACGAGCGCCCAGCGCCCCTGCATCTTGGCACCCATCAGGTCGAACTTCAGATGGCCTTCCCGATATCCCTTGCGCGGATCGCCCACCGGCTGCCAGGTGCCTTCATCCCAGATGATGACCTTGCCGGCGCCGTATTGGCCTTTGGGGATTTCGCCTTCGAACTGGTTGTAGGCGATGGGGTGGTCCTCCACCTGCACGGCCATGCGCTTGACGGCGGGATCGTAGCTGGGCCCTTTGGGGACCGCCCAGCTCTTCATGGCGCCGTCGAGCTCCAGCCGGAAATCGTAGTGCAGGCGCGTGGCCCAGTGCTTCTGGATCACGAAGGCGCGTGCCGCCGCGTTGGGTTTGCCGCCGCCGGCAGGTTCCGACGTGACCTCGAAGTCGCGCTTCTGCCGGTACTTGGCAAGGGTATCCGCCATGGTCAGGCCGCCTTACGCGCACGGCCGCCGGATTTCGAGGCGGACTTCGCGGACTTCGTCTTGGTGGCCGATTTGCGCGCCGGACTTTTTTTGGCGCCGCCCGCATGTCCGGCCGATGCCGTCTTGCCGCCCGCATGCCGGCCTTTCAAGCTGCGTTGCAGCAGCTCGGTCAGGTCGATGACGTTGCTCGAAGACACCTCCGGCGCTTCTTCCTGCGGTTCGATTACGGTCTCGGTCTTGCCGGCTTTTACCTTCTGTTCCACCAGCGCCATGATGGCCTGGCGGAATTCGTCCTTGAAGTCCTCCGGATCCCAATCGCCGGACATGTCGTCCACCAGCATCTTGGCCATTTTCTGTTCCTGCGCGCTGGCAGCCAATGCCTTGGCGCCGACCGCCGGCAGGTCCAGTCCCTCCAGGGACTTCACCTCGTCACCCCAGCGCATCAGGTTCAACACCAGTGCGTCGCCGGACGGCACCAGCGCGGCCAGGTGCTGCTTGGTCTGGATCACGACCTTGGCGATGCCGATCTTGCCGGTCTTGGCCAGGGTGTCGCGCAGCAGCGCATACACCTTCTGGCCCTTGTTGATCGGGGCGACGTAGTAAGGCCGCTCCAGGTAGACAAAAGAGAGTTGCCCGGCGGGAACGAAGCGCTGTATCTCTATGGTCTGCGTGGTGCGCGGATAGGCTTCGGCGATTTCTTCCGGCGAGATGATCACGTACTGGCCGTCCTCGTACTCGACACCCTTGACGATGTTTTCCCTATCTATCTCGCGGCCGGTGCGCTTGTTGATGCGCTTGTAGCCCACCGGGTCCATGGTGCGCTTGTCGAGCCAGTCGAAATCGATGCCGGATTCCACGGCGGCGGTATGCAGCCCGACCGGTATGTTGACCAGCCCGAACGAGATGGCGCCTTTCCAGATCGTTCTTGTGGACGAGGCCATGGCAACTCCTGTTTTTCAAGGGCGCATGCGCCAGCCCGCCTGCGCCGATCGCTCGTGCGCAGCAACTTCCATGCCGGATTCGTCCGAAGGCGTGCGCCGCGGGGCCGCGGCGAGCCGGTATTGCCGTCAGAAGGCGACCGCGCCGGCGCCTTTCAGCCCCAGCATGGCGCGGGCCTCGTCGGGGGTGGCGATGTCCAGCGAGAGCTCTTCCAGGATGCGGCGGATCTTCCGCACCTGTTCCGCGCAGGACTTCGCCAATTGCCCTTTCCCCAGGTAAAGGCTGTCTTCCAGCCCGACGCGCACGTTGCCGCCCAGGATGGCGCCCATGGTCACCAGCGGCATCTGGTGCCGGCCGGCGCCGAGCACCGAGAAGCGGTAGCCGTCGCGGCCGAACAGCCGGTCCGCGGTGGTCTTCATGGTGGCCAGGTTCTCCGGATCCGGACCCATGCCGCCCAGGATGCCGAAGATGCTCTGGATGAACAACGGCCCTTTCACCAATCCCTCGTCGACGAAATGCGCCAGGTTGTACAGGTGTCCCATGTCATAGCATTCGAATTCGAAGCGGGTGCCGCAGTCCTCGCCCAGCACCTTCAGGATGTGCCGGATGTCGCGGAAGGTATTGCGGAAGATCAGGTCTTCCATGCCCTCGATGTAGGGCTTCTCCCAGTCGTGCTTCCATTGTGCGATGCGCCGCGCCGCGGGGTGGATGGAGAAGTTCATCGATCCCATGTTCAGCGAGCACATTTCCGGCTTGGCGCGCAGCGGATAGGCCAGCCGTTCCTCCAGTGTCATGCGCGTGCTGCCGCCGGTGGTGATGTTGATCACCGCGTCGGTGGCGTCGCGGATGACCGGGACGAAGGCATCGAATACGGAGGGATCCGCGGTCGGCCTGCCGTCGCCCGGGTCGCGTGCATGCAGATGCAGGATGGCCGCGCCGGCCTGTGCCGCCTCGATGGCCTGCGCGGCGATATCTTCCGGCGTGAGTGCCAGATGCGGCGACATGGTGGGTGTATGGACGGACCCGGTGACCGCGCAGGAAATGATGACTTTTTGCTGGCTGGTTTTCATGGCGAATGGTGGCTCGGAGTGGAAAAGCGGCGGCTCATACGGCCAGCCATTGCGAAACGACGGCCTGGTTGGCGCCCAGTTCGGCGGGGCTGCCTTCGAAGACGATACGGCCATGCCCCATGACGCAAACGCGCGTCGAGACCTTCAGCGCGATGGTCAGTTTCTGTTCGACCAGCAGCACCGATACGCCTTTGCGATGCATGTCCCGGATGCACTCGCCGACCTGGCTGACGATCCTGGGCGCGAGGCCTTCGGTGGGTTCGTCGATCAGGATCACCAGCGGATTGCCGAGCAGCGAGCGGCATATCGTCAGCATTTGCTGCTCGCCGCCCGACATGCTGCCGGCCTTGGTATTGCGCCTTTCCTTTAGCCGGGGGAAATAGTCGAACATCTGCGCCATCGTCCAGCGGTGCGCGCCGGCCACCGGCGGCTGCTCGCCCATGCGCAGGTTCTCCTCGACGGTCAGGTTGGCGAAGATCTCGCGCTCTTCCGGCACGTAGGCGATACCGGCCCGGCAGATGGCGTAGGGACGCGCGCCCGCCAGGTCGCGTCCGCGCAGACGGATGTGGCCGGCCGTCGGCGCGACCAGGCCCATGATCGTCTTCATGGTGGTCGATCGCCCCGATCCGTTGCGGCCCACCAGGCTGACGACTTCGTCGGCGGGCACGCGCAGGCTGACGCCGTGCAGCACGTGGCTTTTGCCGTAATGCGCGTGCACGTTGTCGACTTCCAGCAGGGGTGTGGGCTTCGTGTTCATGCCGCCACCTCGTCGCCCAGATAGGCCTCGCGCACACGTGCGTCCGCGCGTATGGCCTCGGGCGTGCCGGTGGCGATGACCTCGCCATAGACCAGCACGCTGATGCGATCGCTCAGCGCGAAGACCACGTCCATGTCGTGCTCCACGATGACCAGCGTGCGTCCCGCCGTGGCTTCGCGGATCAATTGGGCGGTGTACGCCGTTTCTTCGTTGGACATGCCGGCCATGGGTTCGTCCAGCAGGACGAGCAGGGGATCCGACGCCAGCGTCATGGCGATTTCCAGCGATCTTTGCTCCGAGTAAGCCATCTCGCCCGCGATGACGGATGCCTTGGCCGTCAGGCGCACGAGCGCCAGCAGCCGTTCGGTCTCGTCGCGGATGCGGCGGTCCCGGTCGATGAAGCGCCAGAACACGTATTGCGAGCCGTGCGCGCGCATCACCGCCAGGCGCACGTTCTCGTAGGTGCTCAGGCGGGGAAAAATATTGGTGATCTGGAACGACCGCGCCAGGCCCAGCCGGTTGATGGCCTGCGGCGAACGGCCGCCGATTTCCTTTCCCTCGAAGCGGATGCTGCCCGAGCTGGGCGCGAGCTGGCCGGATATCAGGTGAAACACGGTGGATTTGCCCGCGCCGTTGGGACCGATCAGCGCATGCCGTTCGCCCTGCCGCACGTCCAGGTCCACGCCGCGGATGATTTCGGTCATCCCGAAGGATTTGCGTAGCGCGCGCAGGCTCAGTATGGGTTCGCTCATGCCATTTCCTTGTCGGCGGGGCGCTCCGCCGGCGTGGCCAGCGGCCGCCGCACGCGCCGTATCAGACCGGCCAGGCCGGTGGGCATGAACATCATGACCAGCACGAAGAGGACGCCCTGGTATAGCAGCCAGGAGCGGGTCAGGTCCGAGACCGCGTAGCCGAAGAATGTCATCAGCGAGGCGCCGAAGGCCGGTCCGAGGAAAACCTGGACGCCGCCGATATAGGTGTTCAGGACCGCCGCGGCCGACAGGGCGGGGTCGAACAAAACGTAGTTGGCCGATTCGTTCGAAATAACGAGCAACCCGCCGGCCAGGCCGGAGAACATCGCGGAGATGGCGAATACCAGCGTGCCGAGTCCGTGGACGTTGTAGCCCAGGAACTGCAGGCGATGGCTGTTTTCACGCAGGCCCAGCGTCAGCCGGCCCAGTGGCGTGCGGGTATACAGGTAAAGCAGGGCCAGGGCCAGCAGCACCCAGGCCAGCGTCAGGTAATACACCTGCGTGGTCGAGCCGAAGTCCAGGCCCCAGGCCGGCATGCGCATGGTCGAAATGCCCGCCTCGCCGCCGAACAGTCCCTTCAGGTGCGGGGCCAGCGCGTGGACCAGTTCGGCGATCGCCAGCGTGATCATGGCGAAATAGGTGCCGCTGCGCTGCGTGGCGAACCAACCCGCGATACCGCCGAATACCAGTCCGCCGGCCGCGCCCGCCAAGGGCATCAAGGGGGTGGGCAGCAGGCCCGCGCCCCCCAGGGCATTCATGGCATGGACCGTGGCGAAGGCGCCGACGCCGAAGTAGGCGGCATGCCCGAAGGACAGCATCCCGGCCTGGCCGCACAGCAGGTTGTAGGCGCTGGCGAAGAGGGCGGCGATCAGCATCTGGACGGCTGCGTTGAGCAGCCCCTGGGACAGCAGAAAAGGCAGCGCGGCGAGCGCCGCGGCGCCGGCCACGCATGCGGGCAGGAGGGTCTTCATGGCCTTACTCCTTCTCGCCCATGAGGCCACCGGGCCTGACCAGCAGGATCAGCAGCATGATGGCGAAAGGCAGCGTGCCTGCCAGGCTGGACAGGCTCAGTGTCATCAGGCCGCCGATCCCGCGCGCCCAGTCTCCCAGGCCGAACCAGGCGAAGAGGTCCGCCAGGCTGGCATCCACGGCCACCGCCAGCGACGTGACGATGCCGATCAGCAGCGAGGCCAGCATCGCGCCGACCAGCGATCCCAGGCCGCCGACGACGACCACTACGAACACCATGACGCCCAGCTCCAGCGCCATATTGGGATTGGTGGTGTAGAAGGCGCCCGCCACCGCGCCCGCCAGTCCGGCCAGCGCGGCACCCGCGCCGAAGACGCCCATGAAGACCAGTGGAACGTTATGCCCCAGCGCTTCCGCCATGCGCGGCTTGTGGATCGCCGAGCGCACCACGATGCCTACCCGCGTGCGGGTCAGGACCAGGTAGATGGCGACGAACATCAGGATCGCGATGCCGCCCATCAGCACGCGGTAGGCCGGATACTGCGTGCCGCCGATGCTGAAAGCGGAAAAATCCAGCGACGCGGGCACGCGGTAATCGACCGGATAGTTGCCGAAGACCAGCTTGATCGATTCCGCGATGATGAACGACAGGCCGAAGGTCAGCAGCAACTCGTGCGCGTGGCCGTGATGATGCACGCGGCGCAGGAAATAGCGTTCCACCACGACGCCCACCAGCCCGACCAGCAGGGGCGATGCGATCACGGCGGGCCAGAAGCCGATCGCGCCCTGCAGTGCATAGGCGAAGTAGGCGCCCAGCATGTAGAAGGACGCGTGAGCGAAGTTCAGCACGCCCATCATGCCGAAGATCAGCGTCAGGCCGGCGGACACCATGAACAGCAATAGTCCATAGATGACGCCGTTCAGCAGCGAAAACAGGATTTGTTCCATGGCGGCGGCCGCGCGTCGGTTCAGGCCGGCCGCTTCATCTTGCAGGTGGCCTGCGCCGGCGTGGATGCTTGCTGCGCCGTAAGCAGCAGGACCGGCTTGAACCCCATGTCGGTGCCGTCCACCTTGTACCGGGCATCGCGCGTCACCGTCGAAACCACCATGGGGAGCTGCGCCTGGTGGTCCGACGCGCGCATGCTGATCTCGCCCATGGGGGTCGGGATCCGAGCCGTTTCCAGCGCCTTGGCGAATTCGTTGACGTTCAGCGCGCCGTTGACGGGCGGCGTGCGCTTGAGCGCGTCGGCGACCATCTTCATGCCGTAGAACGTCTGCGGTTCGACGAACACCGGGATGTGGCCGGTCTTGGCCTTGTAATCGTCGACGAATTGCGCGGCGTCGTCGCCTCCGGCCTCGGCATTGAAGGTATGGACCACGAAATTGCCCACGGCCAGTTCGCCCGCATTGGCCAGGTTGCCCGGCTGGTCCAGGTACACGGTGCCGTAGCGCGCTTTCAGGCCGGCCGCCTTCGATGCCTTCATCAACAGGAGCAGGTCGTTGGACCAGTTGCCGGTGATCACCGTATCGGCGCCGGAGGCGGCGATCTTCGCGACGTAGGGAGAGAAATCCTGGATCCTGTTGACGTCGTGCAGCGTCTTTTCCACCACCGTGTAGCCGCCCAGCTTCTGGTCGGCGACGATGGCCTTCTCCATGTCCTGGCCCCAGGAATAATTCTGGTTGATCGAGTAGACCTTGGTGCCCAGCGCGTTGGCCTTGCGCATGCCTTCGATCAGCGACTTGGTGCGGACCTCCGCATTGCCGGCGAAACGGAAGTGGTAGAAGTTGCACTTTTCGCCAGTAAGCTCCAGCGCTTCGGCGCCCACGTTGATGTAGACCATCTCCTTGCCGGGGTTGCGCAGGTTGTACTTGCGCACGTCCTCGGTGATCTGCCCGCCGATGGCCGAGGATGCGCCTTGCACGACGATCTGCACGCCGTCGGCGGCGGCCGCCTTGAGCTTGTCGGCCGCGCCGGCCGGGCCGCCCTGGTTATCGTATTCCAGCAGTTGCACCGGTTCGCCGTTCCATCCGCCGGCCGCGTTGATCTGGTCGATGGCGTAGCGCACCGCCGTCCGGTATGCCTGGCCGGAGGATGCCTGCGGGCCGGACAGGGTTTCCACCAGGCCGATCTTCACCGGCGCCGCCGATGCGGGCGTGGCGCTGAAGATACCCAAGGCGGAAACGACGGCGATGGCCGGTAGGTCGAGCTTGTTCATGGTTGTCTCCTGATTTTTTTGAATGGAACTGAGGTGGTGGCGGGACCTCGGCCCGAGGCGGTCACAGATATTCCACGTTGCCGTCCACGCTGATCGCTTGCCCGGTCACGTTGCGGGCGGCCGGCGAGCAGAGGAACAGCGCCATCGCGGCGACATCCTCGGCCGTTACCATGCGGCGCAGCGAGATTTTCCGCAGATATTCCTGTCGCATGGCTTGCACCGGCACGCCGGCCGCCGCCGCGCGCGCGCCTATCACGCTGTCCATGCGGTCGCCTTCCACCGTTCCGGGCAGGATGGCATTGGCGCGCACGCCATGCGGACCCAGCTCGATCGCCAGCGATTTCATCAGGCCTACGATGGCCCACTTGGTCGAGGCATAGGGGGTACGCAGCGGGTAGCCGAGCCGTCCCGCCACGGAGCTCATGGCGATCAGGCAGGGGTGGTGGGGCGAGTCCTTCAGCAGCGGTACCGCGCGGGACGCGAAATAGAAGTGGCTGTTCAGGTTCACGTCGACGGTGCGGTCCCAGTCGCCACGCGCCAGCTGTTCCACCGGGCCGGTCGGTCCGGCGATGCCGACGTTATTGACCAGAACGTCCAGGCCGCCCAGGGCGTTCCTGACGTCATCGAAGACGGTGTCCACGTCGCGCGCGACGGATGCATCGGCCGTGCTGGTCGTGATTTCCGGCGCCTCGGCCGTCAGCCGGTCCAGCGCGGCGCGGTCGATATCGCACACGTGGACGCGGGCGCGGGCTTCCCGGAAAGCCCGCGCCACGGCGGCCCCGATGCCGGCGCCGCCGGCGGTGACGAGGACGCGCAGGCCCGGCATGGGTCGCAGCGAGTCGATGACGCTCATGGACACGTGTTTGTCTCCCGATTTCCAGCAAATACGGGGAGTGTCCCGGAAACGGGCGGTCCCGCCTATGTGCGATCCTCACACTTATCAGCCCCTCTTGATATGATGTTCACACTGCAGAGGTGTTCGCTCCGGTTCCGGCGGGCTGTTCGGCAAACGGTGCCGAAGCCCGGTCTTCTCCTTCCGTCGCGGCAGTCCATGGAACGCAAAAGACAAACAGGCACTATGCCGCTGGCCGCGGCGGAACCCGGTATCGACGCCATCGCCGCCGATCTCCTCGGCCTGCTGCACGCCAATGCGCCGGCGGACGACTTCGCCGCCCGGCTGGCGTCCCTGGAGACCCTGCCGGACGGCTTGCCGCGCAAGAGCGGCCTGGTTGAACTCGCCCGCATGGCGATGGGCCTGCGTCACCGGCTGGAACAGCACGAGCAACGCGAGCGGGGCATGCTGGCGGTGATCGACTCGGCTCAGGATCTGGCCAGCCGCCTCGATCTGCCCGAACTGCTGCAGGCGATCGTCGCGCGGGCGAGGGATCTGCTGCGGGCGCACCTGTGCTGGCTGACCATCTATGACGCGGAGGCCGGCGAATTCAAGGTCGTGGTGGCCGACGGCGCCATTGCCCAGCGCACCGGCAGGATGACGGCCAAGCGCAAGCTCGGTGTCGCGGGCGTGGTCATGTCCACGCGACTGCCTTTCTCCACGCCGGATTACCTGCACGACAACCGCTTTACCCACGACCCGGACCTGGACGACATTTTCCGCGACGAAGGCGTGGCGGCGCTGGTGGGCGCGCCGCTGATCTGGGAAGACAACGTTATCGGACTGCTGTTCGTGGCCGATCGCTATCACCGGACCCACACGGCGCTGAATGTCTCCATCCTCTGCACGCTGGCGACACACGCCGCCGTGGCGATCAACAACGCCAAGGCCTTCGCGGACGCGCGTGCGGCGCTGGAGAAAGCCGGCCAGGCGCGCGCCGAACTGGAGCGGCACGCGCGCGATGTCCAGGATGCCGTGGAAGCGCACGAGCGCCTGACCTCGCTGCTGGCCCGGGGCGAATCGCTGGGGGAACTGTGCCAGGCCATCGCCCAGCTGCTGCAGGGCAGTATCCTGGTGCTGGACGAAGCGCACCACGTCATCGGACGCGCCGTGGCGCCGGGCTACGCGGGCCGTGCGGCCGATGCCTACGAGCCCTACGGGCCGTATGGCGGCGCGCTCGCGCAAGCCCTGAAGGACAGCCGCCGGGCCGGCCGCTCCACCATCGCCTACGAAAGCGACGGCGAGATTTGCCGCGCGATCGCGGTAATCGGCGGCGATGGCGTGCTGGGCGCCGTCCTGCTGTTCCGTCACGAGGACATGCGCGATATCTCCATCCGGACGTTCGAGCGAAGTTCGAGCGTCATCGGCATCGTGCTGCTGTCGCAGGAGCGCATGGAGGCAAGCCGGAACCGCGACGTTTCCGAGTTCCTGCGGTCCCTGGTGTCGCCCCGCCAGGGCGAACCCGCGCTGGCGCGCGACCGGGCCGATCGCTTCGGCCTGGACCTGTCGCGGCCCTTGTCGCTGATGCTGGTCGAGTCGGATCTGCCCAAACCCCACTTTCTGGCGCGGCGCCTGCGCGATGGCCTGGCGCTGCCCTGGCTGGCGGTGGATGAAGTCGACGGCGTCCTGGTGCTGGTGTGCGCGGCGGAAAAAACGGCGGCGGTACTGCGGGCCTTCGGCGATTTCGCGCGCCGTGAACTCGGCGAGGCCTATCGCGGAGTCGTGTCGCGCCCGGTCCGCAGCCCGGCGGAAATGCCGTCCCTGTACGCGGCGCTACGGCGTGCGCTGGCCGTCGTCGGGCGGCTGGGCATGCGCGGCCGCATCGTCGACCAGAACGAGATGGCGTTGTATTCGGTCCTGTTCGAAAGCCAGGATCGCGCCGGCCTGGATGCTTTCCTGGCGGCGACCATCGGCGCCGTGACGGAGTACGACGCCCAGCGCGGGACGGAACTGGCGGCTACGCTGCTGGCTTATTTCGATCATGGGCAGAACGCCACGACGACCGCAGCCGCGCTGTCGATTCATGTCAACACGGCGCGCCAGAGGCTGGCCAGCGCCGAAGCGCTGCTGGGCGATTGGCGCGATGGCGGCCGCGCCCTGGAAATCCACGTGGCCCTGCGTTTGTGGCGCATCGGTGTGGCCGGCCGGCCGCCCGCGCCGGACGCCGCATAGGGACCGCCCGCCGCGCCTGACGGCAGGCCGTCATTCCATCTGCTGCAGCGTATCGAGGGCGCGCGCCAGGTCCTCCGGCGTATAGGGCTTGAGCAAATGCAGCGCGCCGGCCAGCGTGCCGTCGCGCGCGTCCGCGTCCGCATCCAGGCCGGAAGCGAAGACAATCCGCAGGCCGGGAAGCTGGCGGCGCGCCTGGGCCGCCAGCTCCACGCCCGAGACGCCCGGCAGGGCGATATCCGTCATGAGGACGTCGACGTTGCCCTGGTCCAGCGCGGCCAGCGCGGCCGTCGCATGACCGGCCGGCACCACGGTGTGTCCCATGGCTTCCAGCATTTCCGCCGTGCTGGAGCGTATCAGGCCGTCGTCTTCCACCAGCAGGACGCGCAGGGCGGCGGCCGCGGTGCCGTCGCGCGCGGACGCCGGCAGCGGCAGGTTGCGCTGGCGGGCCGCCTGCGCGGCGTTGCGCTGTTGCTGGTTGCGCAGGACGTGGCGGATCTTGCGCGCCAGCGCCTCGCGCGTGTAGGGCTTGCTGAGCAGATCGATGCCTTCGTCGAGCCGGCCGCCATGCACGATGGCATTCTCCGTATAGCCGGACGTGAACAGTACCGCCACATTCGGCAGGCGCTCGCGCGTCTTGCGCGCCAGCTCGGGGCTGCGCAATGGGCCCGGCATGACGACGTCGGTGAACAGCAGGTCGATGGGCACACCGCTCTCCACGATGGCCAGGGCGCTTTGCGCGTCCTTGGCCTTGAGCACGCTGTAGCCCAGTTCGGCCAGCATTTCCACGACGGTGGCGCGGACGTCTTCGTCGTCCTCGACGGCAAGGATAGTCTCGCTGCCGCCGGCGATGGGCCCGGTATCGGTTTCGGTCGCCAGGTCTTCTTCCTGCCGTTCGCGCGGCAGGTACAGGCGCACGGTGGTCCCTTGTCCGGGTTCGCTGTAGATCTTGATGTGGCCGTTGGATTGCTTGATGAAGCCGTACACCATGCTCAGGCCCAGGCCGGTCCCGCGTCCTTCCGGCTTGGTGGTGAAGAACGGCTCGAAAACGTGCTCCAGCACTTCCGGGGTCATGCCGGCGCCGGTATCCGTCACCGCGACCATGACGTACTGCCCCGGTTTCACGTCGGCATTGCGCAGGGCATAGTCGTCGTCCAGCAGTGCGTTGCCGGCTTCGATGGTGAGCTTGCCGTGGCCCTGCATGGCGTCGCGGGCGTTGATGGCCAGATTCAGCAGGGCGTTCTCCACCTGCGAGGGATCCACCAGGGTATTCCAGAGTCCGCCGGAGACGATGGTTTCGATTTCGATGCCATCGCCCAGGGCGCGCCGCAGCATGTCGTCCAGCCCGCGGACGAAGCGGCCCAGGTTGACGACCTTGGGCGCCAGCGGCTGGCGGCGGCCGAAGGCCAGCAATTGCGAAGCGAGCTTGGCCCCGCGCGCGACGCTGGTCAGCGCGTTGCGGACGCGCTTGCCGGCGCGCTCGTCGCCCGCGACATCCATGGCGAGCAGTTGCAGATTGCCGCCGATGACCTGCAGCAGATTGTTGAAATCGTGCGCGACGCCGCCGGTCAGCTTGCCCACGGCTTCCATCTTCTGCGCCATCCTCAGGGCTTCCTCGGCCTGGCGCAAAGCCTCGGCGGCTTCCTTGTCCGCCGTGACGTCGCGGCCCACGCCGTGCACGACGTCATGTTCCGGGTCGGGCGACAGCGTCCACGAAATCCAGCGCCAGAGCCCGGCCTCGGTGCGCATGCGGCATTCGAAAGCGGCCGGGCGCACGTGCTCGCGCAGGGTGCGCAAGGCGGCCGCGGCGGCCGCGTGGTCGTCCGGGTGCAGCAGATCCTTGTAATGGTGCGTGGCAAGGGTGTCGCGGCTGTGGCCGAGCACGCGGGTCCACGACGGACTGGCGCGCAGGAGCCTGCCGTTGTAATCGCCGATCGCCAGCAGGTCTTCACTGAGCTCCCACAGGCGCTCGCGTTCGGCCACGGCTTCGGTCACGCGCAGTTCCAGGGTTTCGTTGAGCTGCCGCAACGCCTGTTCGGCGTGGGCCCGCCGGGCGATCTCGTTCTGCGCGGCCTGGTAAAGGCTGGCGTTGTCGATCGCAATGGCTGCCTGGGAAGCGATACCGGCGGCCAGTCGTTCCGCCGCCTCGTCGAACACGGCGCGTTCCGAATGACCGAAGAACAGCCCGCCGAGCACCTCGCCGGTGCGCGATACGACGGGCACCGCCAGGTAGCTGCGCACCGGCAGATGGCCGGGCGGCATGCCGCGACGCGGTGCGTTTTTCCCGTAGCGGGGATCCTGCGTGATGTCGTCGGAGCGAACGATGCCCTCGCCCCTGAACGTCGGCCCGAAGACAGCGGTACTGCGCGGCATCGGAAATCCCGCGAAGGCTTCTTTAGGCGCGCCCGACAGCGTGTACAAGGTATAGCGCGCGCCGGCATCGTCCAGTACGTTGTAGAAAAAAGCGCCGAAGGCCGCGCCCGTCAATTCCGTCGCCGCGTCGGTGACGGCCTGCACCGCGCGGTCCAGGTCCAGTTCGGCCGCGATCGTGGTGCCGACGCGGTTCAGGACTTCCAGGATGCGGGCATCCTCGGTCAGCTGGCGGGCCGTCTCCTGCCGCAGGCGGTACATCTTGACGTTGCTGGCCACGCGCGCCATCAGCTCGCGCGCGGAAAAAGGCTTGGTCAGGTAGTCATCCGCGCCCGCGCCCAGGCCTTCGACGCGTGCTTCTTCGCCCGCGCGCGCGGACATCAGCAGTATGGGGATCTCGCGCAACTGCGCGTCGGCGCGCACCGCCGCCAGTAGCCCGTAGCCATCCAGGCCCGGCATCATGATGTCGGAAAGAATCAGGCTGGGCGGCTGGCGCCGGGCCGCCGCCAGGGCATCGTGGCCATCCACGCAGGTTTCCACGCGATAGCCGGCCGAAGCCAGCATGCCGCCGACGTAGTCGCGCAGGTCCGCGTTATCGTCGACCACCAGCACGCGATCCGAGCGGCCCGTGCTGTCGGCAATGCCCGCATCCAGCACGGACGATAGCATCGGCGCCCGCGCGGGCAGCGTTTCGCCTTCCGGTACCCAGCGCAGGGCGTCGGCCACGTAGGCCTGGGCGTTGACGCTGGTACCGCGGCCCGGACCGTCTTCCTGTGTCGCCGGGGCCGGCAGATGGGCCTTGCCCAGCGGCAGCGTGACGGTGAAAGTGGTGCCGACGCCCGGCTCGCTCTCGACCGTGATCGTGCCGCCGTGCAGGCGCACCAGTTCCTGTACCAGCGCCAGGCCGATACCGCTGCCCTCGATACTGCGGCCGACCGCTCCGGTGACGCGGTGGAAGCGGTCGAATACGTGCGGCAATTCGTGGGCCGGGATACCGATGCCGCTGTCGCGCACCCGCATCTGGACCGCCTCCCCATCCGCAGTGGGTTGCAGCCCGACATGGATGCCGCCGTCGAACGTGAACTTGAACGCGTTGGACAACAGGTTCAGGACAATCTTTTCCCACATTTCCCGGTCGACGTAGGCCGCCTGCGGCAGGGGCGTGCAATCCACCGTCAACGCCAGGCCGGCCTTCTGGGTCGCCGCCCGGAACAGCGATGCCAGTTCCACCGTCAGCGCGGGTAGGTCGGTCGGCTGGAATTTGGCCTGGACACGCCCGGCCTCGATGCGGGAAAAATCGAGCAGGCTATTGACGAGCTTGAGCAGGCGCAGGCCGTTGCGATAGGTCAGGTCCACCAGTGCACGCTGGCCGTCGCCTTCCTCCGAGCGATGCAGCAGTTCCTCCAGCGGGCCCAGCATCAGCGTCAGAGGAGTGCGGAATTCGTGGCTGATGTTGGAAAAGAAAGTTGTCTTGACGCGATCGATCTCTTCCAGCGCATGCGCGCGGCGTCGTTCTTCCTCGTAGGCATAAGCATACGCGAGGGCGGCGCTGATCTGGCCGGCCATCAGGTTGAGAAAGCCGCGATAGCTATCGTCGACGAGACGATACGGGTTCAATCCGACAATGAGGACCCCCGCCCGGCTGGTATCGGCGGTGGGTGCGATGGGCAGCAACGCCGCCCGCGACGGCGTATGCCGCCAAGGGCCGGAGGGCAGCGCCGTATCGAAACGGCCCGGCGGGATTTCCACGATGGCCAGCCCCTGGCGGCGCAGCGCCTCATGGACGGGCCATGCCGCGCCGGGACCCGCCTGCATGGTGTGCGGCGCGGCGGCGTGTCCGTCCTCGATGCCGCTGCTGCCCATCAGCGTGACCGTATCGCTGCCGGGTTCAGCGACGTACAGCATCGCGAAGGGAACGTCATAGGGATTCAGGCCCAGCGCGCGCGCGCCGAGCCGGCAGGCCTCGTCCCAGCTATGGGCCAGGGTGGTCACCGTGGCCAGTTCGCGCAGCAGCCGGACCTGTCTTTCCCCGATCACGCGCGCGGTGTCGTCGCTATTGGCGCAGATGATGCCGCCCGCGTTGCCGTCATCCAGCGGAATGGGGCTGTACGAGAAGGTGTAGTAGGTTTCTTCCGGATAGCCGTTACGCTCCATGAGAAGAAACTTTTCCTCGACATAGGTGCCCTCCATCCCGCCCATGGCGGTGCGCAGCAGCGGCTCGATGTCGTCGGCGATCTCTCGCCAGACTTCCAGGGTCGGACGTCCGAGGGCGGCCGGATGCTTGCCGCCGATGATGCTTTTGTAGGGATCGTTGTAGAAGAAGATCAGGCTTTCAGCCCAGCCGATCCAGATCGGCTGGCGGGACGCAAGCATGATGCGCAGGGCGGTCCGGAGGCTTTGCGGCCATTCCCGCGGCGGTCCGAGGGGAGTGGAGTTCCAGTCATGAGCGCGGATCAGCGCGCCCATTTCGCCGCCCCCGGCGAGGAACGACGGGGCCGCGTCGCGTTGCACGGAAGCCGGGTCCAGGGGCTGCTCCATCTTCCTTTCCACTCCTTGCCGCATCGTGGGAATTGTTATGGCAGAGCAGGGCCCTTGAACGGCCGCTGCCGACAGCGGAGGACTATACCATCGCGCGTACGCGCGCAGCCCTCTCCGATAGGCGGCGTGCCGCGTCCATGGAAACGCCGCGGCGCGAATCCCGCTGTCAGTTTCCCTTCAGGCCCAGGCGCTTGATCGTCGACGACCAGCGCTCGTACTCGCTGGCGATATATGCCCGGCATTGCGACGGGTCCTTGCCCATCGGCTCGGCGCCCTGGAAGCGCAGACTTTTCATGACTTCCGGATCCTTCAATGCCGCCTGCAAAGCCGTATCCAGTTTCTTCAGGATGGGTTCCGGTGTCCCGCGGGGCGCGGCCAGTATCTGCCAGGTTCCAGCGTCGAAGCCTTGCAGGCCCTTGACGCTTTCGCTCAAGGTGGGCACCTGGGGCAGCGCTTCCGAACGCTTGCCGGAAGTGACGGCGAGCGCTTTGACCTGGCCGTTCTGGATGAACGGCAGGGCGCTGTTGAAGGACCCCGAATACATAAAGCCGGTATTGCCGGCGACAAGATCGGTCAGGGCCGGGCCATTGCCCTTGTACGGCACATGCTGGAATTCGAGTCCCAGGCGGTTGGCGATGTCCATGCCGACCAGGTGGTCGATGGAGCCGTTGCCCGAAGAACCCATGAAGTATCGGCCCGGGTTCGCCTTGAGCCTGGCATAGAAGTCCTCTGCGCTGGCGATATTCGTTTTGGCCGGCGTCAGCAGGATCAAGGGGACTTTCACGGAGCAACTGGCGGCGACAAACGCCTTGCGGGGATCCAGATCGTCGCGGCCGAACAGCGGCGGCGCCGTCGTGACGGAGGACGTGCCGTACATCAATGTGTAGCCGTCTGGCTTGGCGCGCATCAATTCCTGCGTGCCGATGTTGCCGCCGGCTCCCGCTTTGTTCTCGATGATGATCGGGGTATTGAGAAGTTGCGACACCTTCTTGAACACTACCCGCCCGATCGCATCGGTCGGCCCGCCCGGGGCGAAGCCGATGATCAGCGTGATGGGCTTGGCCGGATAAGCGTCGGCGGCGTGCGCGGGTGCGTCCGCCAGGCATAGCGCCAGAGCGGCGCAAAAGGCGGCGATACCTTTTCGATAGGTCATTTTCCTTGTCTCCTCGAACATGTTCTCGTTGATATGGGATGGCGACGGGAAGCCGCGCGCCGGATCAGGCAGGCAGCCAGTCCGGCGCATGGGCGCCGTTGGGCGCCGGGGGCAGCGTCCAACGCGCGGGCGTGCGCGAGAACTGCGCCACCGGCGGCAGCTGTTGCAGCGCACCGTAGGCGGACGGGCGCGTCTCCAGCACCGGCGTCAGCGTTTCGGCGAAGTGGCGGCGTGGCCGTTCGGCGTCGAAGCCCGCATCCAGGCCCAGTTCCTGTACCCACATGGACGTCCGCGCCAGCGATACCCGGACGTGATAGCTGCCGCCTTCGCGCGCCCGCCGGATCAGGGCCATCATCACGCCCGCCGCGCCCAGGTAGCCCGTCAGGTAGTCGTTCAACAGGTACGTCGGGACGATGCGCGGACGATCGCCTCCGCCTTCGGCAACGGATACACCGCTGACGGCCTGGCCCAGCTGTTCGAAGCCGCCGCGCTCGCCCCACGGCCCCGTATCGCCGAAGCAACTGACGCTGACGTAGATGACGCCCGGGCGGATATGCGCCGCTTCTTCCGCACCCAGGCCCCGGCGCGCCATGCTTTGAGGCCGCCAGGATTGCACGACCACGTCGGCCCCGCCGATCAGCGCCCGCGCTCGTTGAAGGTCCACCGGCCGGTCCAGGTCCAGGAAGGCCGAGCGTTTACCGATGTTGGTATCGACGGTCTGGCGGAAGGGATCCTGCATGGTGGGCGAGGTCACGCGCAGGACGTCGGCGCCATGTTCGGCCAGCGATCGCGCGACGACGGGCCCGGCGATCACGTGTCCGAGGTCCAGCACGCGCACGCCCTGCAGGGCGCGCTCGCCATGATGGGGGGCACCGGCGCCCGCCGCTTCGGGTTCGCTGTCGGCGATCTTATCCACCTGGATGACGGGCAACCGCGCCAGTGTCGCACCTTGCGGATGCGCCAGCCATTCCTCGCGGGACCGCGCATGGATGCCCGGCAGCTTGCGCTGCGCGAAGGCCTCTTCGAGTTCGCCGCTTTTGCGGCGCCCGATTGCAGCACCCAGCGCCGCGCCGGTATTCGCGCATTGGAGCAGCTCCAGCACACCGTCGCGCAGGTGCGGATACGATCCGATCGGGAAGAACCAGCGGCCGTCGGCGGTCCTGTAGAAATCGGCCTTCAGCTCGGTCAGCAGGGACAGCGCCGGCAGGGAATAGCCGCTCTGGGTCTGGAAGTGGCCGGGATTGAGCGCGCATGCCGCCTGCATCCAGTCGATGCCGATGGTCTGGTGCTGGCCGCGCGCCATGCGCCACCATTGTTCGACACCCAGCGCGTAAACGCCGATGGCGCTGGCGGCGGCGAGGGTCAGCTTATGCGGTGTATCGAAGGCCGGCGCCGTGCCGAAGAAGCGCAGGCGGTCGGCCGGCCCGGCGTCCAATGCGCGATGCGGCGCGGATAGGGCTGAAATGGCCTGGCAGGCCTCCTCGGCCAGCGGGGATGTCGTCGGCATCATGACTCTCGCAGGGAAGGGGAGGCAAAGTCTAGAATGCGTCCTTTCTATGCGTCCAATATATAATTCGGGAGTCTGTAAGACATGATATGTCTTAGTTCCGCTGCTCACCCCTATGCTGAACGCCAAGCTATTGCGGCAATTCATCGCCGTTGCGGAAGAACTCCACTATGGCCGCGCGGCGCTGCGCGTCGGCATCGCGCAGTCGCCGCTCAGCCAGGCCATCCAGCGGTTGGAAGACTATGTCGGCACGCCGCTGTTCCTGCGCAACAAGCGGTCGGTCGCGCTGACGCCGGCCGGTCGCGTGTTCCTGGAAGAAGCGCGGCAATGGCTGCGGCACGAGCGCATCGCCGTGGAGCGCGCACAGCATGCGGCCGGTGGCGGGATAGGCCAGCTCTCCATCGGCTTTATCGGCAGCGCCGGGTATGGCTTCATGCCGGAATTGATCGGCTGTTTTCGCGGCCGGTATCCGCAGGTGCGCCTGCGGGTAGTGGAAATGACCACCCGGGACCAGCTGGAGCAGCTGAAGAGCCGTGCGCTGGATGTCGGCCTGTTGCGCACGCCCTTGCCACAGGAAGGGGCGATGATATGCACGCGGCTGCACCAATATGACCGCCTGATGGCAGCCTTGCCGATGCAACATCCGCTGGCCGGGCGCAAGCGGATCGCGTTGCGCCAGCTGGCGCGGGATTCCTTCGTGGCGTTCTCGCGCGACAAAGTGCCGGCCGCGCATGCGCAGCTGATCTCGGCGTGCGCGGCCGCCGGCTTCCAGCCCCGCATCGAGCAGGAATGCGCCCAGGTAGCCAGCGTGGTTTGCCTGGTGGCGGCGGGCCTGTCCGTCGCGCTGATCCCCGCCAATCTGGCCTCGCTTATACACCCCAAGGTGCGCTACGTGCCGCTGTCCGATAAGACGGAGTACCTGCGCCAGGAGATCTCGCTGGCGTGGCGCCGGGACGACGATAATCCGGCCCTGGCTTCTTTCCTGAATGCCGCCCTGCCGCTGTCGGCGGCGCATTCATAGGCAAGCCGGCGCGCACGCGGCCTTGCGCCATGCCCCGAAGGGGTAAGTGGTTCGCAGGAATCGCCCGGTGGGAATACGGGTTTTCCGCTGTCGGAAAAGCGGAACGCGTGCCTGGCTAACTCCACGTACCACGGCAAGGGCGGCGCGCCCTGGTTCTCATGGAGGCAGCCTTATGCAAGTGCAAGGATCCCACGACATTCCCATTGCGGATCCGGTCGCGCCTCCGCGTCCGCCCCAGCCACAGCGCGATGCGCTGGGGGGATCGATGACGGCCACGCTGGCCCCGGCCGTACAGCCTTATCGGGAGCGGCTCGTCGATATCCTCCATGTGCTCGATAGGACGCAGATAGGGCGGGAGTTGCTGCACGACATCCGCACGCTCGCGGGGCGGGGCCACTACCCGTTTGTCGACCTCGCCACGCCCCGGGAGGTGCCGCTGCGGGAGGCCTCCAAGCCCCATGGCCTGTTCCTCAGCGAAGCCACGCTGACGGCGCCGGCCTCTGAAATAGGCCTGGCACCGGAGGTCGAACATGCTCCCCCGGTCGTGCTGCGGCTGGTGCAAATCCGGAACGCCCTGGCGGCGCGCGAGCAGGGCAATCACGCCCGGCCTGTGCGGATCGAACCCATCGATGTCCCCATGGATCCCATCGCCACGGTCGTGACCTTCCGAAAGGAACTGCAGGCGTCGGGTGCGTTCGGGCCCACGCAGGGCGCCACCGATGCCGAGGACGCCCATCCTTACGAGGCGGTCACGGAACCCGGCGGGGACGCACGGCCTGCCGCCGCCGAGCCGACAACGCGGCGCGTGTTCCGCTGGACCGAGCAGAAGGTGCAGGCGTTCAGGAACTTCGTGCTTCGCCGCCGCGGCGGCGCCGACGCCCATCCCAAACCTTCCGCCCCTGCGACGCCGGACAAGCTTCCTTCGCAATGCATCGCGGACGTGTCCGGCCAGGCCGCGCCGGCGGTGAACGAATCGCGGGAGCCGGCGTCCGGCACGCCTGAGCGCCCCGTCATCAGGCAAATCGGACGACCCGGGATCCTTCGCCATCAACGTTCCCCTTCAGGCCGCTGGCCGAAGCAGGGGGAAGCGTGGAAATAGCCGCGGGACGACGAGCCTGTTCGCCCGCATGTCTGCAAGCCTTACGCACACCCAAAGGAGACGCCATGACGATTACCCCAGGCGGCATCGCCAACACCCATCCGATCCCGCAGGACACCGGCGCGCCCGCACGGCCGCCGGCGCCGGCACTGGACCCGCTGGATGGGTTCCTGGACGCGTATCTCGCGCATGCCGTCAAGCCGCACCGTGAGCGCCTTGTCGATATCCTCCGCGTGATCGAAAGCACGCCCACGGGGCAGACACTGCTGGATCATTTCCGGGATCGCGCACGGCAAGGCAATGCGCTGGTTGTGAATCTGCTGGCGCCGGGAACGCCGCTGCCCGAAGGCGCGGCCGCGCAAGACCTGTGGCTGAACGAAGCGGACCTGGCCTCGCATGCGCAGCAGATCGGCGTTCCGCCGGAGGTCCAGTATGCGCCATCGGTTTTCCAGAGCCTGTCGATGGCCCGCCTGGCCTCGCTGGACGCACAGCATGTCGATTCCGCCCCGCTGCATTACGACGATCCCGCCATGCA
This sequence comes from Bordetella sp., assembly GCF_057362025.1. Lineage (NCBI taxonomy): Bacteria > Pseudomonadati > Pseudomonadota > Betaproteobacteria > Burkholderiales > Alcaligenaceae > Bordetella > Bordetella sp. The sequence continues at coordinate 116,550 of NZ_JBMQQZ010000003.1, forward strand.
AGCGCTTCAGGAGCGTTTCCGGCAGGAAATGTCCGTTCACGACAATACGCTGTCCGGGCGCATGGATCGCGCGCAAACCTTGCAGGCGATGCAAAGCGCCGGATCGATCTCGGACGTGGCGATGCGGATGCCGCGCATCGGGTCGGCGCCGCCCTCGTTGGGCGCGGATCCGGCAACGAACTCCCGCAAGTCGTCGGTCACGTCCCGAGACTTTTTACCCCTCCCCGCTGCGCCCGCCGCGTCCAATGACCAGGACAACCCGATCGATACCGCTTCCGCCGCCAAGTCGCGGAAGCCGCGCCGCCGCCTGACCCAATGGGTAAGCAAGCGCTTCTCGGGGCTGATCGACGCCGTGGCCAGGTTGCGCCGCGACCGCCAGGCCGCCAGAATGGCGCCCGTGCCGCAATCGGACGTCTATCGCGGCAGCTCGGCCAGCAGTGTGTCGCAGACGTCCACCGGCCTGCAAGACATGGCCGCGCAGGCCGACGCGCAGAGCGGGACGCCCAAGGCCGACGACGGCATCGGGCGCCGCGCCTCGGCAGCGGGCCAGGCCCAGTCGTAAGGCAGCACCTCGCTGTTGACCATTTGCCCGGCGTCGCACGGCCGGGCGAACGGCCCAGCGGCAGTCCGGCCCGTTTGGCCACCGCGTGAAGCGGGCCGGTTAGGCGGGCCGATCCGCATGCGACCGCAGGCGTGCGCCAAAGGTATTGATCAACAATCCTGCCATCACCATCAGGGCACCGCCGATTTGCGGCGCCGTAGGGATTTCGCCCAGCAATGCCGCCGCGGCCGCCAGGCCGATAACCGGGATCAGCAACGAGAACGGCGCCACCTGGGCCGCCGGATGGCGCGACATCAGCCACGCCCATAAGCCGTAGCCCACCAGCGTCGCGATGAAGGACAGATAGAGCACTGCGAACACCGACGACCCGTCGATCGATGCGAGTGCTCCCTGGATGCGATCGGGTCCCTCCAGCCACCAGGACAACGCGAAAAACGGGATGGGCGGGATCAGGCTTCCCCAGACCACCAATCCCAGCATGTCCGCCTTGCCGGCCTTTTTGGTGGCGATATTTCCCAGGCCCCACATCAGCGCCGCGCACAGCGTCAGGATGAAGCCCATCAGCGTCATGCCGGCGCCACCTTGTTCGCCGATCAATGCCAGGCCGCAGGCCGCGACGACCAGGCCCACGGCATTATGGGCGTGGAAACGCTCATGCAGCAGCAGCGCGCCCAGCGCCACCGTGAAGAACGCCTGGGCTTGCAGCACCACCGACGCCAGGCCCGCCGGCATACCCACGGCCATGGCGGTGAAGAGAAAAGCGAATTGGCCCAGGGAGATGGTGGCGCCGTAAGCCACCAGCCAGCGCAGCGCGATGGCGGGCCGCTTGACGAAAAAGATGGCAGGAATCGCCGCCAGCGTAAAGCGCAGCCCGCCCAGCAGCATGGGAGGGATGCCATGCAGGCCGACCTTGATAACGACGAAGTTCATTCCCCAGGCCAGAATGACGACGAAGGCCAGGGCCAGATCGCGGAGTGGCATCGCGGCTTCCTGATGGATGACGGACATGAAAGGCAGACGCGATTGTCCTATATTCCGGCAACATGGGCCCGCCACGGCCGTCCGCCGCGGCCGCCGCGGACAGTTCAAGGGAAAACGTATGCGCGATACCGAATCGTTCGAATACCACGGCCATCTGGTCACTATCGAAATTCGCCAGCCTTCGGCGGAGTCGGATACCGGTGTCTATATGACGACGATTACGATCGCCGCTCCGGCCGCGGGCGGCTCGTTCGCGCCGCCCGAATACCTTTGCAAGCGCTCGCAGTATGTATTTCTTGACGATGCCGCCGCCCGCGAGGCCGCTGTTACGCGCGCCAAGGGTTTCATCGACGACCGGCTGGCGCGGTGACATGGCTCTGTGCCAGTGGCGAGGCTGCGTGGTTGTGCCGTGGCAGGGCTCGGTTACGGAGATGATGCGGTAGGGCTAAGTGGCCGCATGGCTTGGCTTGGCATAGCGTTTGCGGAAAGGCCAATTCATACGGAAACAAGGAAACCGCCATGACGCTTGCCTCCCCCATCGACCCGGTACAACCGGTTCGCCCCATCGGACCGATCGACCCTGGCCTGCCCGAAAACCCCGATATCCCGCCCAAGGACCCCGTGCCGGGGCCGGGCAAGCCGCCTTCCGATACGCCCGCGCCAGGCAAAGGAAGGGACGAGGGACTGCCGATGCCGGGCCCTAACGCCCCCGACGGCGGCTGGGTGGCCTGACCCAGGCTGCTATTTGCCCAACAGTTCTCCGAGGGCGCCGCCCAGCCCCTTGACCGCCGAGCCCACGCCTTCGGCCACGCCCTCGACGCTGACGCCCAGGGCCTTGGCAAAGCCGCCGACGATGCGGGTGGACAGGTCGTCGGTCAAGGAGAACTTCGGATCCTTCAGGCTGCCCTGCAGGGTGAAGTCGAAATTGACTTCGCCCTTGCGATTTTCCAGGGCAGCCATGACGGCCTTGCGCGGCAAGGCGCCGAGACCGCCGCTATTGCTGAACTCCACGTCGCGCAGCTTGGCCTTGCCCTGGGCGGAAAGCTGCTGGTCGCGTATGTGGGTGGTCATGTCCAGGTCCATCTGGCCGGCTGCCAGGATCGACGGCGCGTGCCTTTGCAGATAGGGCGACAGCAGGCTGACGTCGGCGCCGGAGACCGTGTTGCGGATATCCGCGTCGTGGCTGGGCAGCGCGAGCCAGCCATCCACGGTGACGGTGCCTCGCCGCTGCTTGCCTACCATCTGGCCGCGCAGCTGGATCTGGGTGTGCTCGTCGTTGGCGGGCGCATGCAGCGGGCCTATCTCCGCGTGCACGTTCTCGAACGGCACCCGATAAGGGGTTTTGGCGATGCGGCCGTCGAAGAAGTCCAGGCGGCCCTTGTCCAGCACGACCTTGCCGACCGAGGTTTCGCGCTTGGAACGGCCTTGTTCGTCGGTGTCTTCGCCGCGCGCCTGGGCGCGCTCGCGGGCGCGCTGGCGCAGCGTGGGCAGGATCTGCAGGCTGCCGTCTGCCGACCGCAGGACGGAAAGGTAGAAATCGGTGATTTCCACGTGGCGGATATCGAGGCGGTCCGAAAGCAGGGAGCGCCAGTCCGGTTCCAGCGTCACGCGCGCGGCGCGCAGGGTCTGGCGCGAGGGCCAGTCCGGCGGGGCGCCGATTTCCACGTCCTGCAGCACGATGCGCGTCCAGCCCACATCGATATGCGCGGCGTGGCCTTTGTCGCCCATCATGTCCTGGATACGGCTGACGACGAGACGCGAAGCAATATGCAATCCCCCGACGACGATCACGGCCAGCAGGACAAGGGCGAGGATGGCGATTTTGGCGGGTTTTCTCATGGGGCGGGCTTCTATCTATCTGTTCTATCCATCTATATATAGGCGGACTATAGGCGGACCTGCGGAACGACTCCGGGGCGGCCGCGGCCTTGGCCTCATGGCATCGATGGTGGCCTGATACGGCAAGGACGGCAAGCCTATCCCGATGGCCGATGCGGTATGGGGACCCGCGATGCGCAGACCCGGCAGCAGGGGGCGGAAAACGCACGTGCTAGCATGCGCCGCCTGGATAGGCGGACAATCGACGCAAGACCGCTACACCACCACGCACGTTCCGCCCGGTCGCCATCGCCGGCCGGGGAAGTCACCGCATACCGAGGCATAGTCATGGACACCGACGAAAAACTGGCTCTTATCGCACAAACCATCGCTCATCAGGGCGGCCAGATCAGCGCATTGACCGCGTCGCTGCTGTGCGTGCTGCATATCGCGCGTGGCACACCGGGCCTGCGCGAGGCCGTGGAAAGCCGCCTGGAGCAGAACTATGCGGGCTTGCTCGCACGCTCCGAGAGCCAGCAATACGTCGCGGGTTTCGAGTCGATGCGCGATGCCGTGCTGGCCGCCTTGAAGTCTTGACAGCGAAGGGCCGAGTGTACGGCCGCGGCGCCGGCGCCATCAGGGGCGCCTCCGCGGGCGGCCGCGCATAACCGGCCCGTGCTTATTCTCCCTTCAGCTGGCCGGCCGCGTGCGCGCCGTTCTGCAGTTTCGACGGCCCGGCCGCGGGCGCCCCGGTTTCCCGATTCGACCCTCCGGCCGCGGGCGAGCCGGTCCCTTGTTCTTCCGCCTGCCGCGCGCCTTCGCCGGGCAGGATCGCATCGACAATGGCGTCGCCCAGGCCCTCGCCCAAGCCCAGCGCGTTCCGGCCCTGGGGCGTGACGGCCAGATTTCCCTGTTCCCGGGCAACCAGCCCGCGTTCCAGCAAGTCTTCCGTCCCCGGGGCATTCCCCGCCAGTTCGCCTGCGTGAATTTGTTTAAGCAGTTGTAGTTGTTGCTCGGTCAACATGGCCGCCTCCGCGTGGCCGGCACTGATGTGCACGGCGCTTTTCGACCCATATATCTGCAAGTCGCATTCCCGATCGGTGCACCGGCGGACCCGTTTTCGCCCCTTTGGCGGGAAAACCCGGGTTAACTTTTTGTCATTTGGTGGTTACAAAACATTCCGCGACATGTCATGCGCCGGCGGTATGCTGCGCTGTGCAGCTTCGTACAGGGGAGAACGTGTGCATCGAAATAACGACGTCTACAAGGGTTACCGTTTGACCGCCAAGGTGGCACGGGATCTGCCGCCGCCCATGGATGGCGGGGCGCCGGTGTTCCGCGCGGTGGTGTGCGTGGCGCCCGCTTCGTTGCAGCCCACGGATGGCGACGAATATCCCATTCCACGCTTTATGGATGGCGGCTTCGTTTACAGCCCCGCCGAGGCCGTCCATGCGGCCGTGGCCTATGGACGCGAAATCGTCGATGGCCTGTGTGGAGCGCGCCTGGCCGCGTCATGACCGGCTTTGCCCAGTCCACACTGGGACGGCTACGCGCCCTGGTGGGGCCACGGCCTTTGCTGTGCCCATGCGTGCGGGTCGTATTGGAGCGGGCCGATGGGGCCATCCTGTTGCACGCGCGCGCCGACTTCGCCGGTATGTGGGGATTGCCGGGCGGACACATTGAAGTGGGCGAATCCGCGGCGCAGGCCGCGCGCCGCGAAGTGCGGGAAGAGACCGGGCTGGCGGTTGGGGACCTGCATCCTTTCGGGCATGCGTCGGACCCGGCAGTAGAGATCGTGACCCTGCCCAATGGCGATGTCTGCCACTACCATGCCGTGCTGTTCCACTGCACCGGATTCCAGGGGGAGATGCGCGGGGACCCGCTGGAAACGCCGGACCTGCGCTGGGTAGACCCGGCTGCCGCGCCTTTGCCGATGATGCCGCATGTGCGTGCCACCGTCGATGCCTTCCGGCGCTATCGCGCCGGCGCCGGGTTCCAGTTGCTGTAGACGGGCGCCCCACGGGCCGCGCAAGCGGCCATCCGTGGACGGCGTGCCCGCCGCCGGCGGGAGGCGGCCATCGCCTGCTAGAGTGCCTGCGCGCTGAAGGTATCGCACTGCCGCGGGTCGCCGCTGGCCAGGCCGCGCTTGAACCAGCGCACGCGCTGCGCCGACGATCCGTGCGTGAAGGCGTCGGGAACGACATAGCCCTGGCTTTGCTTTTGCAGCCTGTCGTCGCCGATGGCGCTGGCTGCGTTCAATGCTTCTTCTACGTCGCCGGATTCCAGGATGTGCCTGGCGCTGTCCGCCTGCTTGGCCCATAAACCCGCGTAGCAGTCGGCCTGCAGCTCCAGCCGCACCGACAGGGCGTTGGCCTGGCGCGGGTTTTCCTGCTGCAGCGAAGCCACGCGCTGCGAAATGCCCAGCAGGTTCTGTACATGGTGGCCGACTTCATGTGCGATGACGTAGGCTTGCGCGAAATCGCCGGGCGCCTGGAAGCGTCGCTTCATATCGTCGAAGAAGCTCAAATCCAGGTAGACCTTGCTGTCGGCCGGGCAGTAGAAGGGGCCCATGGCGGCGCGTCCCGTCCCGCAGGCGGTGCTGGTCGCGCCGCTGTACAGCACCAGCTTGGGCGGTACGTAAGACCGTTTGGCATGATCGCGGAAAATGACCTGCCAGGTATCCTCGGTTTCGCCCAGCACCTTCGCCACGAAGCGACGCTGCGGGTCGTTGGCGGCGGGAGCCGTGGCGGCCGGCGGCGCCTGCTGGCCGGCGGGTTCCTGCAGCATCTGCAGCACCACGGTGGGATCCACGCCGAAGTACATGGCGACCAGGGCCAGGATGATGGCGCCTATGCCCAGGCTGCCGCCGCCGACGCGCATGCCCATGCCTCGCCGATCTTCCACATTTTCACTTTCACGCGAATCGTCCAAGCGCATGAGTTTCTCCTTCGCGCCGCCCGGCGGCGTTGTCTTCTTGCAAGATGTTAGGATAGCCGCATGGCGCAATTCTTCACCGTACATCCCGCGAATCCACAGCCGCGTTTATTGAAGCAGGCTGCGCTATTGCTGCGCGACGGCGGTTTGGCCGCCGTGCCCACCGATTCCAGCTACGCCGTCATCGCGCGGCTGGATGACAAGGCCGCGGCGGATGGGCTGCGCCGGCTGCGCGGCCTGGACGAACGCCACCATCTGACGCTGATCTGCCGGGACCTCGCCCAACTGGGCCATTTCGCCCGCGTGGATAACCGCCAGTATCGTATGCTGAAGGCCGCCACCCCCGGGTCTTTCACCTTTATCCTGGAAGCCACGCGCGAAGTACCCCGGCGCGTTTCCCATCCTTCCCGCAAGACGATAGGCCTGCGCGTGCCCGACCACCCCGTCACGCTGGGCCTGCTGGAACAGTTCGGCGAACCTTTGCTTTCCACGACGCTGATCCCGGCCGGCGAAACCGAGGCCTTGAACGACGCACAGGAAATTCGCGAGCGCTACGAACACGTGCTGGCCGCGGTCGTGGACAGCGGCGCCTGCCCCAAGGAACCCACCACCGTCGTCGACCTGACCGGCGATGACGCGCAACTCATCCGGGTGGGGCGAGGCGACCCCGCCCAGCTCGGAATCGCCTGATCCATGGACGACATCATCCAGTCGATCGCGATATACGCGATCCCCGTTATTTTCGCCATTACGCTGCACGAGGCGGCGCATGGCTATGTCGCGCGCATGTTCGGCGATCCCACCGCGTACCAGATGGGTCGGGTCAGCCTGAATCCCGCCCGGCATATCGATCCGGTCGGCACCCTGCTGGTGCCGCTGCTTATCCTGCTGGCGTCCAAGCTGCTGGGCAGCCCCGGCATCCTGTTCGGCTGGGCCAAGCCCGTGCCGGTGGATTTCGGACGTCTGCGGCGTCCGAAGCAGGACATGCTGTGGGTGGCGCCCGCCGGGCCCGCGTCCAATCTGGTGATGGCCATCCTGTGGGGCATCATGCTCAAGCTGCTTTTCCAGAGCGGCGGCGCCGACGGCTACTGGTTCCAGATGGCCGTGGCCGGTGTGCAGATCAACCTGGTCCTGATGGCGCTGAACCTGTTGCCGCTGCTGCCGCTGGATGGGGGACGGATGCTCTATAGCCTGCTGCCCCACCGCCTGGCGTATCAATACTCGCGGATCGAACCTTACGGCATGATGATCGTGCTGCTGCTTCTCTTCAGCGGCGGGCTCTGGGTCTTCCTCCGACCGATTTTCGCGCTGGGGAATACCGTGGTCAGCTGGTTTCTATAGGTTTTTTCGCGCTATCCGGTAAACTCGCGGGATTTCCTGTTCAAGTCCCCCGCTGGCGCGCGTCGGCGGGCTCCGGAGCCCCTCTCACATGGCATCCTCGGCATCCGCCGCTGGCGTTACTTTTCAAGGCAGCATGGTGGCCCTCGTCACTCCCATGCACCCCGACGGCACCCTCGATTACGCGGCTTACCGCGCGCTGATCGACTGGCATGTGGCCGAAGGCACCGACGCCCTGGTGGTGGTCGGCACGACGGGCGAATCGCCCACCGTATCGATGGAAGAACATGCCGAGCTGATACGCGTGGCGGTGGAACATGCGGCGGGCCGCGTCCCCGTGATCGCGGGGGTTGGCGCCAATTCCACCGACGAAGCCATCCACCTGGCCCGCCACGCCAAGTCGGTGGGCGCGCAGGCCGGACTGTCCGTCGTTCCTTATTACAACAAGCCTTCGCAGGAAGGCCTGTACCAGCATTTCCGCCGCATCGCCGAAGCCGTGGACCTGCCCACCGTCCTGTACAACGTGCCGGGACGAACCGTGGCGGACATGTCCAACGAAACCGTGCTGCGACTGGCGCAGGTGCCGGGCATCGTCGGCATCAAGGACGCGACGGGCGATATCGGTCGCGGTGCCTTGCTGCTGCGCGAAGCGCCCGCCGATTTCCAGATTTTCAGCGGCGACGACCCTACGGCCGCCGCCCTGATGCTGCTGGGCGGCCGGGGAAATATTTCCGTAACCGCCAACGTCGCTCCACGGCTCATGCACGAACTGTGTGCCGCGGCGCTGGCCATGGACGTGCCCAGGGTGCGTGAACTCAATGCCCGGGTGGCCCGTCTGAACAAGGCTCTTTTTGTCGAAGCCAACCCGATTCCGGTCAAATGGGCCCTGTCCCGAATGGGGCGCATGCCCCTGGGCTACAGGCTGCCGCTGGTGGAACTCGGCTCGCAGCACCACGCCACGGTGGAAGCCGCGTTAAGGGACGCGGGCCTGCTTTAAAGCATTCAATGAGGATACGTATGAACAAGCGCCATGCCGGTTTCGCGGCATTGCTTACCCTGGTCATGCTGGCCGGTTGCAGCGACGTCAATCAAATACTCGGCAAGGAAGAGCCGATCGACTATAAAAGTGCAAGCAGCCAGCAGGCCCAGCCGCTCAGCATTCCTCCCGACCTGACCCAGGCCGCGGCGGATCCGCGCTATAAGGCGCCCCCGGGCGGCACGACCACCTTCACGCAATACCAGGCGGAAGGCCAGCAGCAGGCGGCCGCCCAGGCCCAGGGCAATCCCAACAGCGGGGTGTTGCCGCAGCGCACCGATATGCACGTCGAACGCGACGGCGACATCCGATGGCTGGTCGTCGACCTGCCGCCGGACCAGATTTTCGGCAAGGTGGTGGATTTCTGGACCAGCAACGGCTTCACGATCCAGACCAACAACCCGACCGCCGGCCTGATCGAAACGGACTGGGCGGAAAACCGCGCCAAGATTCCGGAAAGCTGGCTGCGCCAGGCCCTGGGATTCGTCCTGGAGCAGGCCTACGATAGCGGCGAGCGGGAAAAATTCCGTACCCGTATGGAGCGCGTCAACGGGCATACCGAGATATACATCAGCCACCAGCATATGGTGGAAAAGAACGTCGGACAGCGCGACTCCGGCAACCTGCAATGGCAACCCGGTCCCGAGGATCCCGGCCTGAATGCCGCCATGCTGGCGCGCCTGATGGTCTTCCTGGGTACCAGCGTCGACCAGGCCAAGACCATGGTCGCGAGGGCGGACGCGGCACCCGCGCAGCCCAAGGTCGTGCGCGACGTGCAAGCCGACGGCGCGCGCCTGAATGTGCAGGAATCCTTCGATCGCGCCTGGCGCCGCGTCGGCGTGGCGCTGGATTCCGGCGGCTTCACCGTGGACGATCGCGACCGTTCGGCGGGCGACTTCTACGTCCGTTACCTGGATACGGATACCGGCCTGCAGCGCGACGAGCCCGGCTTCTTCAGCCGCCTCTTCGGGACCGCGCGTCCCAGTCAGGCCCCGCAATACCGCATCCACGTAGTGGGACAGGGCGCGAGCACGCAGGTCACGGTGCTGGACACCAATGGCAAGGTCGACAGCAGCCCGACGGCCCAGCGCCTGCTGAGCGTGCTGGCGGACAAGATGTCGGCCGTCCAGTAAGGCGGCATATCGGGCGGTTCGTCCCTCGCGGGGCGGCCGCCGGGATGGCGCCCCCGGCAATCGCCGGCAAAGCGCTGCTGGAAGATGCCATCAAGTCGCCGCGCATCGGGCTGAAAACCGGAAGCGCAATAAAAAAAGGAACGCGATATGCGTTCCTTTTTTTATTGCCGAAGCCGCCAAGCAGCCTCGGGAATGACGGCGGATTACTGGGTGGTGCCGCCGGTGGTACCGCCGCCGCTGCCTGCGCCGGGCGTCGTGGTGGCACCGCCGCCGCCCGCCGGAGGCGTGGTCGCCGAGCTCGACGGCGCAGGGGTGGACGGCGCGGTGGAAGGTGCCGAAGTGGAAGGCGTGGTGCTGGACGAACTGGCCGGCGTGTCGTCGTTCTTGTTGCAGGCAGTCAGCGAAACCGCCAGAACGCTCGCCAGAAGCAGTGTTTTCGTCATCATTCGATTCTCCTTTGTGATGGCATCCATGCGACCCGGCCAGCCTGCCCGCGCAGGTCCCTAGCCGGGATGACGGATTCAGGCTACAGGAGATACCCCAATGATTAAGTATGAAAATTAAAGCTGGCGAATCACAAAGGAAACAAGCCTTGCACCCATGTATAGGGTTTTTCCTAATGTGTCGATTTAGCCGGAAAAGCGTCCGAATTGTGTGGTCTGGAAACTTATCGGGGTTTTCAGGGGACGTTGACGTGGGGCATACCCGCATTGGGCGGATGCAGGACTTTTGCCCGGCTTTTCCTTGCCGTGGCTGCCGGTGCCCGGCGCCCGGCGCCCGTGGGCGGGTCCGTTGCCGTCTGGCCGGAGCCGGCGGATCAGCCGGGCCGATGGCCGAAGTGTGCGCGGGCGCGGTTCCCCTCGCCGGGGCGGGATTGCCGCGTGTCACTCGCCCGGGTCGTAGACCAGCCAGCCATCGTCCATCCATTGCGTCAGGCATTCCCGTTCTTCATCGGTCAGCCCGCGCGCCGACGGGTCCGCGCAGGCCAGCCGCCTGGCATCCGCCAGCTTGCGCAGGGCAGCGCTGGCGCCTACCGGCGCCGTCTCGCCATTGATGAACAGTTGCTTGCCTCGATACAGCATGCGGCTGCGGCGGTCCAGGCGCAGGGTGCCCGCGGCGGGCCAGTCGGCCGCGAGGTCGGGGCCATCGGCCGCCGGCGTATCGAAGACCGCGGACGCGCCCGGTTCCGTCAGCCAGCAACCCAGGAATCGATGGGCCAGCGCTTCGTCGAAACGGACGCGGCCGACGGCATCCAGCGCGGCGGCAGCCAGGCCGTCCGGCAGTTCGGCTGGCCGCGCCGTCGCGGTCTGGCCGGGATCCCGATAGCGGCCTGCCAGCCGGGGGCCAGGCAAGGCGGGCTCGCCGTAAGGTCCGCTGGGCAGGCCGGCGCGCGCCAATACCTGTTCGGCGGCGGCTTCCAGCATGCCACGCGCCAGCGTCGCCTGGTCGGGCGCGCGAAAGCCGATCGATATCGTCATGCAATCCCCTTGCGCGATACCGTCGTGCGCTACCTGCGGCGGCAGGTACAGCATGTCGCCCGGCTCCAGGACGTAGGTGGCTTCCGGCTCGAAGCGGCGCAGGATCTTCAGCGGCAGGTCCGGCTGCAGCTGCAGATCGCGCTGGCGGCCGATGCGCCATTCGCGGCGCCCCACGGCCTGCAGCAGGAAGACATCGTAGCTGTCGAAGTGCGGGCCGACCCCTCCGCCGTCGGTCGCGATGCTGATCATCACGTCGTCCAGGCGGGCATCGGGAATGAAGCGGAAGCGGTGCATCAGTTCGGCCGCCGCATCGTGATGCAGATCCACGCTTTGCACCAGCAAGGTCCAGTCAGGCTCGGAGGCCTTGGGCAGCCTGGCGAAGGGGCCTGGCTCCATCTGCCATTGCCCGTCCTCGCGCCAGATCAGGCGCGATGCGACGTCGTCGCGGCGCGCCATCCGCTTCAGCTCCGGGATGCCGACCGGCGGCTTGAACCCCGGAATGGCCTGGCGGATCAGCAGCGGCTTGCGCTGCCAGTGAGATTTCATGAACTGGGCCGGCGTGCGGCCTCCCAGCAGATCCAGCGGCTGGTTCGGATGCGGAAACGTCATGGCCGATATGCCTTGGGACGATAGGAGTTGCCCGGGAACGCCCGGGCAGGGCGGGCGGCGGCCGTCATTGCAGGTGCGCCTTCAATCGATAGAGCGTTTCCAAGGCTTCGCGCGGCGTCAGGCTGTCGGGATCGACGTCCGCCAGCGCGTCGCGCAGGGACATCAGCGTTTCGCTTTCCTGCGCAGCCGCGAATTGCGCCGCGGATTGCGCGTCCGCCTGTGCCGCCGCCGCGAACAAACCCAGTTGCGGCGTGGGCGCGCCCTGGGCTTCCAGCCGTTCGAGTTCGCGCGATGCCTGGCGAATGACGGCGGCCGGCACGCCGGCGCGCTGCGCGACCTGGATCCCATAGCTGCGGCTGGCCGGCCCGTCGCGCACCTCGTGCAGGAAGACGATGCCGCCGGCCGACTCCGCCGCCGCCAGATGGACGTTGGCGGCCGTCGGCTGTTCCGCGGGCATGCGGGTAATCTCGAAATAATGCGTCGCGAACAAGGTCAGCGCGCGGTTGTGCGTCAGCAGGCGCAGTGCGATGGCCCAGGCCAGGGCCAGGCCGTCGTAGGTGGAGGTGCCGCGGCCGATCTCGTCCATCAGTACCAGGCTGGCGGGCGTGCTGGCGGCCAGGATGGCGGCGGCCTCGGTCATTTCCATCATGAATGTGGAGCGGCCGCCCGCCAGGTCGTCCGCAGCCCCGATGCGGGTGAAAATGCGATCCAGCCTGCCGATGCGCGCGCGCGCGGCGGGCACGAAACTGCCCGTGCGGGCGAGCAGGGCGATAAGCGCGACCTGCCGCATATACGTGGATTTGCCGCCCATATTCGGGCCTGTGATCAGCAGCATGCGGCGCGTCGCGTCCAGTTTGCAGCTGTTGGGCGTGAAGCGTTCGATGGCGCGCTCCACCACCGGATGGCGGCCCGCCTCGATATCGATCTCCGCTTCATCGGAAAGCTCGGGAGCATTCCAGTCGTGGCGCCGCGCGTGTTCGGCCAGCGCCGCCAGTGTATCGAGTTCGGCCAGGGCGGACGCGCAATCCGACAGGGCGCGTACGTGGCCGCCCAGCTGTTCCAGGACCTGTTCGTACAGCCACTTCTCCCGTGCCAGCGAGCGGTCCTGGGCCGACAGCACGCGGTCTTCCCAGGTCTTGAGTTCCGGCGTGATGTAGCGTTCGGCGTTCTTCAGGGTCTGCCGGCGGCGATAGTCTTCCGGCACCTTGTCGGCCTGGCCTTTACTGACCTCGATGTAGAAGCCGTGCACACGGTTGAATTCGACGCGCAGGTTGGGGATGCCGCTGCGCTCGCGTTCGCGGGCTTCCAGCTGGACCAGGAAGTCGCCGCCGTCGGTGGCCAGCGCCCGCAGTTCGTCCAGATCGCCATCGTGGCCGCTGGCGATGACGCCACCGTCGCGGATGGCCGCGGCCGGCTCGGCGGCGATGGCGCCCGCCAGCAGGGTATGAATGGCGGGATCGGGCGACAAATGCGCGGCGAGCGCCGCGAAGCGTCCGTCCTTATCCAGCAGGCGAACCTGCTCGCACAGCGGCGGCAGTTCCGCCAGCGCGTCGCGCAGGCTGGCGAGTTCGCGCGGCCGCACGGATTTCAGCGCGACGCGCGCGGAGATGCGTTCTATATCCGGGAAACGCTTGAGCGTGTCGCGCAGCGTTTCCAGCGGCAGCGCCGCCGCCAGTCCGGCCGGCGTATCCAGCCGCGCCGCCAGCAGCGCGGCGATGGCCCGCTGGCGTTCCCGCACGGGCGTGTTGTCGCGCAAGGGGTGATGCAGCCAGCGCCGCAGCAGCCGGCTGCCCATCGGGGTACGGCAGTTGTCCAGGATGGAGAACAGCGTGGGCGATTCCTCGCCGCTGAGCGTCTGCGTGAGTTCCAGGTTGCGGCGCGTGACCGGGTCCATCAGCACGTACTGCCCGGGGCGTTCCACGCTGATGCCCTGCACGTGCGATAGCGCCTGCGATTGGGTACGCACGGCGTAGCGCAGCAGCGCGCCGGCGGCGCGTACGCCGGCCGGCATGTCTTCCACGTCGAATCCCGCCAGGGAATCGGTACGGAAATGCGCCAGCAGGTGGGCGCGCGCGCCATCGGTCTCGAAATGCCAATCGGGGACGCGGGTCTGCGCGCCCTCGATGCTGACGCGCAGCTCCGTGCCCTCCGGGTAGATGATTTCCGCGGGGGCGATGCGGTGCAATTCCGATTCGATCTGCCCGGGCGCGCATTCGGTGACGTGGAAATCGCCGCTGGCAAGGTTCAGCCAGGCCAGGCCGGCGCGGGGCGCGCGCGCGCCGCCGGGAAACACCGCGGCCAGGCTGCGGTCCGCCTTTGCGGGCAGCAGCGCATCGTCGGTCAGCGTGCCCGGCGTGACGATGCGCACGATACGGCGTTCGACCGGCCCCTTGGACGTGGCGGGGTCGCCGATCTGTTCGCAGATGGCGATCGATTCGCCCAGCGCGACCAGCTTGGCCAGGTATTGCTCCATCGCGTGGACAGGCACGCCCGCCATGGGGATGGGGCTGCCATTGGAGGCGCCGCGCTTGGTCAGGGTCAGATTGAGCAGCCGCGCGCCGCGTTCGGCGTCTTCATAGAACATCTCATAGAAGTCGCCCATGCGGTAGAACAGCAGCAGGGGGCCCGCCTCGGCTTTCAGCCGCAGGTATTGCTGCATCATCGGCGTGTGGCCGGACAGATCGCTTTTTTCCATTAACACCAGGCAAATAACGGGCGTGGCCGCGCCGGCCGCGCAAAGGTTCGATTGTATCGGGATGGATGAGCGGGCGCCGGCCCGGCGGGGCGTCATGGTGCACGCCGCGCTATCGTGGCGCACAGGGCGGTGCGCGCGCCGATTCGTGGGGCTGGCCGATAAATGCATTCGTATTTTTAATTTGTCGCCGTAGCGGGCGCTCGCTCATAGTTCATGAAAAACGTTCGCCGCGACGCTGGACGGCGGGCCTGACGATACGATCGCAAGGGGCTTGGATGCACAGATCGATACGCACGCTGCTTTCGGCGGCCGCCTGTATGGCCGTTCTTGTCGTTTCCGGTACGGCGGCGCGTGCCGCCTATCCGGATCGCCCGGTCCGGCTGATCGTCCCGTGGTCGGTGGGAGGATCGACCGATATGCTGGGCCGCGTACTGGCCGAGGGCATGGGCAAGCGACTGGGGACGGCCGTCGTCGTGGAAAACAAGCCCGGCGCCACGGGGACGATAGGTTACGCCCAGGTGGCACGGGCGGATCGGGACGGCTATACGCTGCTGCTGGGCACCAATAGCACCTTTGCCATCGCGCCGCATTTCTACCACGCGCTGCCTTACGACACGGAAAAGGACTTCGCCGCCATCGGCATGATAGGCGCGAACCAGCAGGTGCTATGCGTGCGCCCCGACGAGCCGTATAAAACGCTGTCGGACCTGGTGGCCGCCGCCAAGGCGCGGCCGGGCGCCATCAGCTATGCGTCCTCCGGCGTGGGCGGTTCCAGCCATCTTGCCACCGAGCTGCTGATGGCGATGACGAACATCGATATGCTGCATGTTCCCTATCGCGGCGGCGCCCCCGCGGTGCAGGGCATCCTGGGCGGGCAGACCCAGGTGGGCTTCGTCGACATCAGCGTGGCCGAACCCCTGATACGCGCCGGCAAGCTGCGCGCGCTGGGCACCAGCGGTACCCGGCGGGCGGATTTATTGCCCGATGTGCCCACGTTGTCGGAGGCCGGCGCGCCGGGATTCGAGTCGCTGACGACGTTCGGCCTGTTCGCGCCGGCGGGGACGCCGGCGGAACTGGTGCGGAAACTGAACGGCGTGCTGAACGATGTGCTGCGCGACCCGCAGACGCGGGCACAGCTGGCCGCGCAAGGTTTCGAGTTGAGCGGCGGGGCGCCAGAGGCTTATCGCGCCTATGCCATGACGGAGAGCCGCAAGTGGGGAACGCTGATCGAGCAGCGCGGCATCAAACTGCCCTGAGCCGCGCGGAGCCTCCGCGCGACGACATGCCCGGCGTCAGCGGACCGAACGTCAACGTACCGAGCGTCAACGTACCGAGCGTCAACGTACCGAACATCAACGTGCCGAACATCAACGTGCCGAACATCAACGTGCCAAATTCCATCGCCCGAAGCACCCATGTGGAAAACGCCGATGCGCCATATACCGCGGACACGCCGCTGCTGTTCACGCCTTATACCCTGCGTCGGCTGACGCTGCGCAACCGTGTGGTGGTTTCCCCGATGTGCCAGTACAAGTCGGACGGCGGCGCCGCCACGGACTGGCATCTGGTGCATCTGGGCAAGTTCGCCATGGGGGGCGCAGGCCTGGTGTTCTGCGAAGAAACGGCGGTCGAGGCGCGAGGACGCAAGACCTACGGTTGCGCGGGCATGTACGAAGACCGCCACGTGGCGGCTTCCCGCCGCGTGACGGATTTCATCCACGAGGCGGGCGCGGCCGCCGGCATCCAGTTGGGGCACGCCGGCCGCAAGGCCTCCTGCGGTCCGCCCTGGACGGGCTTTCGGCCCTTGACCGAAGAAGACGCGGCACGCGGCATGCCGCCCTGGCGGGGCGTGTCGGCCAGTCCGCTGCCCGCCAAGCCGGGCGCGCTGGTGCCCACGCAGATGAACGAGGACGATATCCGTCTGATGATCCAGGCCTGGCGGATCGCGGCACGCCGCAGTATCGATGCGGGTTTCGATGTCTGCGAGGTCCACGGCGCCCACGGTTATCTGATCCATCAATTCCTGTCGCCCCTGGCCAATCGGCGTACCGACGCGTGGGGCGGCGACCTGCAAGGTCGCATGCGGCTGGCATTGGAGATCTCCGAAGCGGTCAGGCAAGAGTGGCCGGCGGACAAGCCGGTGTTCTTCCGCGTTTCCGCCGTCGATGGCGAAGGCGGGGCCTGGGATATGGACGATACGGTGGCGTTGTCCCGCGCCTTGCGCGAGCGCGGCATCGATGTCGTTACGTGTTCGTCCGGCGGCATAGACGGACCCTTGAACATGGCCGTGGTCCCGCGCACGCCGGGCTACCAGGTACCGTACGCCGCGCGCGTGCGGCGCGAAGCCGGCATGCCGACGTGCGCGGTCGGCTTGATTACGGAGCCCGCGCACGCCGAGGACATCCTGCGCGAAGGCAGCGCGGACCTGATCGCATTGGCCCGCGAACTGATGGCGAATCCGAACTGGCCGGTGCAGGCGGCGCGCGCGCTGGGCGTGACCGAACCGCTGGATCTGTTGCCGACCGACTATGCCTGGTGGCTGAAGCGGCGCGAGGAGATACGGGCCTTGAATGCGCGGGCATGATGCCGCGATCGGCGATGGCCGGGCGTTCAGGCCTGCTCGATGCCCTCGGGCAGGCTGCGGTGGCGCAGGGTGTCGGCCAGCGCGGCTTGCAATCCCTGCGCCGACGAGGACAGGGCGCGCAGGCTGCGCGATACCAGGAATAGCTCCCGATGCAGCACCGGGTTTTCCAGCGGCTGGAATGGCAGGTTCTCCAGCTGATGCGTCAGTGCCGTCAGGCGGGGCAGTATGCACAGGCGGCGGCCCAGCATCAGCATGGGATACAGCGAGGTGGAGCTCGATACCTCTTCGCGATGTTCGGCCAGGTCGAAGTCCTGCAGCGTGCGGCGATGCAGGCTGCCGATCTGCGTGTCCGAGGCCAGGCCCACCAGGTCCTGCCGGTAGGGCGATACCTGCGACCAGCCTATCGAGGCGGTCGCCGTGGCCAGCGGATGATCCGGGCTGCATACGACGCCGTAGCGGTCGCGCAGCAGCAGGGTGTATTCGAGGTCGGCGTAGTCGGACAGGCGGCTGGTGATGCCGAAGTCCACTTCGCCATCGCGCACGCGGCGTTCGATTTCCGCCGAACCCGCTTCGCGCACGGATAGGGTGACGTGGGGATATTCGGCCTGGAAACGCGGCAGCGAGGGTATCAGCAGCCAGGCGACGATAGAGGGCGCGGCGGCGATGCGCAGGTGTCCATGCTGGCGCAGCGCTACCGCGCGCAGGTCGCTGACCATGGCATCGAATTGCAGCAGCAGCGCCTTGGCCTGCTGGTGCAGGTGCATCGCGGCGGGAGTCAGGGTCACGCTGCGCGTGGTGCGGTCGAACAGCTTGATGCCGACGTCTTCCTCCAGCTGGTGGATGGTCGAGCTGAGCGAGGACTGTGTCAGGAAGAGGCGTTCGGCGGCGCGCGTGAACGAACCCGTATCGGCGACGGCGACGAAGCTGCGCAGGTGGCGCAACGTGATGATGGTCGACATGGTGGGATACCGGCGGAGTTGAGTCGCTCGCACAGAATATATAGGCGGTACGAATCAATCAACCCGAATTTTTCATTTGTAGTGGTGAATGGGCGGTACTTATCATTTTTTTGCCGTCCGGCGAATGCGGAGAAGGCGAAAGGAAGCATCGATGCATCGGGCAGGACGCCGATCCGGTCGCGTCCGCCCGGGCCGGCGTGCCCTCACGGCTTGAAGGAGCGGGAACTTGGGGAAAATCGAATCGCAGTCCGGGCAGGCGGGGGCGCGGAAGCTGCGCATTGCCGTCGACATCGGCGGCACATTTACCGACGGCGTGGCGACGCGGGAATCCGACGGCTGCATCTGGGTGGGCAAGACCCTGACCACGCCGGATGATCCCGGCGTCGCGGTGTCGGCCGTCATTGCCAATCTGCTGGAGCAGGCGAGCGCCGACGGCGCCTGCGTGCTGGACGAGGTCGTGCACGGCACGACGCTGGTGACCAATACGCTGATCGAGCGCAAGGGGGTGGATACCGCGCTGGTGACGACGCAGGGCATGCGCGACGCGCTGGATATCGGCCGGGAATGGCGCTACGACCTATACGACCTGGAATTGGTTCTGCCGCGGCCGCTGATCGACGCCGGGCGGCGCGTGCAGGCCAACGAAAGGCTGAACGCTTCCGGCCAGGTGTTGGTGGCGCTGAACCAGGCGGAACTCGACCGCATCGCTGCCGATGTCCGCACGCTGGGCGTGCGCTCCGTAGCGGTATCGCTGCTGCATTCCTACCTGAACGACGAACACGAGCGGGAAACCGGCGCCTACCTGCAATCCGCGCTGCCCGGCGTGGAAGTTTCCCTGTCCGCCGATCTGGCGCGCGAAGTGAAGGAATTCGAGCGGACCTCGACCGTGGCGGCGAACGCCTACGTCAAGCCCATCGTGGCCGATTACCTGCGTCAGCTGGAATCGCGCGTGGACACGGTGCAACGCGGCGTGCCCTTGCGCATCATGGTGTCCAGCGGCGGTTTCACATCGGCGCGATCGGCCGCGCATACGCCGATCTTCCTGTTGGAGTCGGGACCGGCCGCCGGCGTGCTGTCGGCCTTGAATACCGCGCGCGCGCAGGATTTGCAGCGGGTGCTGGCCTTCGACATGGGCGGCACCACGGCCAAGGCCTGCGTGGTGGCGGAAGGAGAGCCGCCGATCGCGCACAGCTTCGAATGCGCGCGCGTGCACCGATTCAAGCGCGGCTCCGGATTGCCCATCCTGATCCCCAGCATCGACCTGATCGAAATCGGCGCGGGCGGCGGTTCCATCGCCCACCTCAATCGCATGGGCCTGCTGAACATCGGTCCGGAATCGTCGGGCTCCCAGCCCGGGCCCATCTGTTATGGCAACGGAGGTACCGAGGTCACCGTCACCGACGCGGACCTGGTGCTGGGCTACCTGAACCCGGACAATTTCCTCGGCGGTGAAATGCGCCTGCGCAAGGACCTGGCCCTGGAGGGAATGGGGCGCCTCGCGGACCGCCTGGGCATGGAGCCGCTGGATGTGGCGTGGGGCATCCACGATATGGTCAACGAAAACATGGCCAGCGCCGCGCGCATCCACATCGCGGAAAAAGGCCATGACCCGCGCGATTTTACCTTCGTCGCAACCGGCGGCGCCGGGCCCGTGCACGCCGCGGGGGTCGCGCGCAAGCTGCGCATCCCGCGGCTTCTTGCCACCATCGCCGCGGGCGCCGGATCCTGCCTGGGGATGCTGGCGGCACCGGCGCGAGCGGACCGCTCCTGGTCGCAGCCGGCATTGCTGGAGGAAATCGACTGGCGTGACGTCAACGGGCGCCTGACGCGGTTGCTGGCCGAGGCGGAGGCCGAACTGGAGGCGGCCGGCGCCCGCGCGCGGGACTTGCAATGGACGATAGGCGCGGAAATGCGCTACTACGGGCAGGGGGACAATGTGACCGTGTCGCTGCCGTGGCAGGTGTTCGGCCGGGAGGCGGGCCAGGTGCTGCGCCAGGCCTTCGAGCGGCGCTACGAAACCCTGTATGGCCATCTGGTGCCGGGCGCCCGACCGCAGGTCCTGACCTGGCGCCTGACCGGGCGCTCGCCATCGGTCGCTCGCACTTTCCATTGGGGCGACCGCCGCGGACAGGGCGCGGGTGCCGGCAAGCCGCGCCGGCGCGAGATCTATCTGCCCCTGCAGCGGGCGTTCGGGGCCGTCGATGTGTACGACCGCTATGCGCTAAGCCCCGGCACGCGCCTGGCGGGCCCGCTGGTGCTGGAGGAACGCGAGTCCACCCTGGTCGTGCCCGTGCGGGCAGAGGTCGACATCCTGCCCGATCTGACTGTCTCGGTTGCCTTGAAGGAGTTCGAATGATGCCGGCCGATGTCCATGGCGCCCTTCCCGAGACCGCAGGCCAGCCGCCGCGGCGCTTCGATCCGATCGAGCTGGAGATACTCTGGCGCAGGCTGATCAGCATCGTCGATGAAGCATCCACCGCCTTCGTGCGCACCTGCTTTTCGACGCTGGTGCGCGACGCCAACGATTTCGCCGTCGTGCTGACCGACGCGCAGGGACGTTCGCTGGCCCAATCGACGATGAGCATCCCCTCGTTCATCGGCAGCCTGCCGGCGACGGTCAAGCACTTCCTGCGCAAATATCCCGCGGACACCCTCAAGCCGGGGGACGTGCTGATCACCAACGATCCCTGGATGGGCACCGGCCACATCCACGACGTCAATACCGTCATGCCCCTCTTCTTCCGGGGCCGGCTGGTGGCCTTCGCGGCGTTGGTATCGCACCTGCCGGACATCGGCGGGCGGCTGCGCAGCAACGCCAACCGCGAGATCTACGAAGAGGGGCTGCAGATTCCGCTGCTCAAGCTGATGGACGCGGGGCGGGTCAACGAGACGCTGGTGGACATGATCAGCCAGAACATCCGCGTGCCGGAACAAGGCATGGGCGACATCTGGGCGCAGGTCAGCGCCTGCCGCATGATGGAGGAAAGGCTGCTGCCGTTGCTGGAATCCGTGGATCTGGACGCGCTGGGCGCGGCCATCCGCCTGCGCTCGGAAACGGCGATGCGCGAGGCCATCTCGGCCTTGCCGGACGGCACGTACGAATCCGAGGTGCTGCACGACGGGTTCGAGGAGCCCATACGCATCCATTGCCGGCTGACCGTGGCGGACGACACCATTGCCATCGACTACGCGGGCTCCAGCCCGCAGCAGCCGCGCGCCGTCAATGTGGTGCCCATATACGCCTTCGCCTATTCCGCGTATCCGATCAAGGCGCTGCTGTGTCCGGAAGTGCCGAACAACGAAGGCGGGTTCCTGCCGATCACCACGCAGGCGCCGCTCGGGTCCATCCTGAATCCCACCTATCCGGCGGCCTCGGGCGGGCGGGGCGCGATAGGCCACATGCTGTCGCCCGCGATTTTCCTCGCGCTGGCCGAGGTATTGCCCGAGCGGGTCTGGGCATCGGGGTCGGCGAATTCCTCCGTGACGATGTTCGGCCGCTATCGCGACCGGCCCTTCAACGTGGTCAATTTCATCAATGGCGGCCAGGGCGCGACGGCCTCCCGCGACGGCTTGTCCGCCATTTCCTTTCCGGCCAATCTGGGCAATACGCCGGTGGAAATGATGGAGAGCCTGGCTCCCATCCTGGTGCATCGGCGCGAGATACGCCGCGGCAGCGGCGGCGAAGGGCAGCAGCGCGGGGGCGACGGCCTGACTTTCGAGTTCGAAATCACGCCGGAGGCCTCCAGCGTGGCGACCTCGTTCCTGATGACGCGCCTGAAGCACCCGCCGCCCGGGCTGCACGGCGGCCAGCCGGGGCAGCGCGGACGGCTGGTGATCAACGGAGCGGAAACGGACCCGACGGAGCAGCGCGTGCTCAAGCCCGGCGACCGGGTGTTGATGGAGTCCGCCGGGGGCGGCGGATTCGGCTCGCGCCGGCGGCCTGCTTAAAACTGCCGCGCCTGCACGCTTGCCGCGGGCGTGCCGCGGTCGGTCAGGCCCATCTTGGCAATCAGCATGTCGAACACATAGCGGGTAAGCGGGTTGATCGAGTCGCCCCGCATCCACAGGAAGTAATTGGCGTCGGGCAGCGGCGGCAAGCCGTCCTTTTCCCCCAGCACCCGCATATCCGGTCCCAGGAACTCGATGCTGCGCGCCGTAACGCCCAGGCCCGCGCGCACCGCCGCGCGGATGCCCACCAGGTTCGGCGCGACGTAGTTCGTCTGCCAGGGCACGCGCGCCTGTTCGAGCGCATTCAGCGCCAGGCGGCGAAAGAGGCTGGGTTCGTCGGCCAGTACCAGCGGCACCGGCGCGCCGGCATCGTGCACATAGGCCGCGGAGGCGATCCAGGCCGTGGGCGAGGTGCGCAGCACCACCCCTTCGTAGGCCGGATCGAAGCGCGTCGATATGCACAGGTCCAGCTCTCCCGCGCGCAATGCGTTCATCAGGAATGGGCTGCGGTCCACGCGTATTTCCAGCCTGACACGCGGCGACCAGCGCGTGATGTGCGTCAGCACGGTGGGCAGGATCGTATCGGCCACGTCATGCGGCGAGCCCAGGCGCAGTTCGCCTTCCAGCTGGCCGTCCTGCATGGCGCGCATCGCCTCGTCGTTGATGGCCAGCATGTGCCGCGCATAGTCCACCAGCTTGCGTCCATGGGGCGACAGCAGCTTGTTGCGTCCTTGTTTCTCGAACAGCGGCAGCCCGACCAGGTTTTCCAGGCGCTGCATCTGCTGGGTGATGGCGGATTGGGTCTTGTGCAGACGCTCGGCCGCGCCCGAAAAGGTCTGGGCCTGATCGATCGCCGCCAGGGTGCGGAGCAGGTCGAGATCCAGATTCCGCATACGGTCTCCTACATATTACGCATGCTAATGAGTTATTAAGGCAATTTAATTTGTCACGAAGCGTGCATGGCCGTAGAGTACCAACGAAATCGCTTCATTACAGGAGTTTTTCCGCATGGGCAGCCCGCATCCGCATGACCAGGACATCACGCTGGCGATTGAAAACATAAAGAATACTGTACGAACCCAGGGGCTGAACCGCGACAGCCTGGATGACATCCTGCGCACGGTGATCGGTCTGGCCAGCCATCGCGACTGGTGGGATGCGGACCGCTATCCGGCGCCGGAGGGCGACGAACGCCAGGCGCGCTACCTGATCAGCGAAACGCCCGACAAGGAATATGCCCTGTACCTTAACGTGATGCGCCCAGGCAAGAAAATCGTCCCGCACGACCATACGACCTGGGCATGCATCGCGGCCGTCGAAGGCGTCGAATACAACTACGTCTACGACAGGCTGGACGATGGCAAGGAGCCCGGCGTGGGACGCCTGGCGAAGAAAGACACCGTAGTGGTCGAGCCCGGTTCCGGCATCGCCCTGATGCCCGAAGACATCCACGCCGTGGAAATCCGCGGCGACAGCGTGATCCGCCATCTGCACATGTATGGCCGCGCGCTGGAAACGCTGACGGAACGCTTGTCCTTCGACCTGGAGGCCGGGACCTGCCAGGTGATGCCGATCGGCGTCCAGACGCGCCGCTGACGGGAACCGGGGCCATGGAAGAACAATACAAGCCGGGCACGCGCCTGCTGCGTGCCGGGCGGCCGCATCGCGGCTGGATCAACACGCCCGTGACGCGCGCCAGCACGTATGTTTTCGACAGCGTGGGGCAGTGGCGCGACACGCGCGCCCGCCGCGACCAGGAACGGCTGCTGTCCTACGGTGCACGCGGCACGGACAGCACGTATGCGCTGGAAGACGCGCTGGTCGAGCTGGAAGGCGGGTATCGCGCCAAGATGTATCCCACGGGGCAGGCCGCCATCGCGGTGGTGATGCTGGCCTATCTGAAGGCGGGCGATCACGTCCTGATCACCGATGCGGTGTACGAGCCGGTGCGCCGGTTCTGCGCGGACCAGTTGTCGCGCTGGGGAATCGAGTTCAGCTATTACCGGCCCGACGGCAGCGATCTGCCGGACCGGATCCGTCCCAACACCCGCATGATCTACGCGGAATGTCCCGGTTCCCTGGTCTACGAGATGATGGATCTGCCGGCGGTCGCGGAATTGGCGCATCGCCACGATTGCTGGCTGGCCGTGGACAACACCTGGGGTTCGGGCCTGTTGTACCGGCCCCTGGCCCTGGGCGCCGATATTTCCGTTACCGCCGCGACCAAATACCTGGGCGGCCACGCGGACGTGATGATGGGCACGGTCGTCACGACCGAACGCGCCTGGGCGCCGCTGGAGCGGACCACCGTGGACATGGGCCAGACCGTGGGCGCCGACGATGCGTACCTGGTGCTGCGCGGCATGCGGTCCATGGCGGCGCGGCTGGCGATGCACGCCCGCCATGCGTTGCGCGTCGCCGAATGGCTGCAGGGACGCGCCGAAGTGGCGCGCGTGTTGTGTCCGGCCCTGCCCGACGATCCCGGCCATGCTCTCTGGAAGCGCGATTGCAGCGGGACCAACGGCCTGCTGTCCATCGAGTTCGCGCGCGGCATCGATGACGCCGACGTCGAACGCATGATCGACGCCTTCCGTTTGTTCGGGCTGGGCGCGTCCTGGGGCGGCTTCGAAAGCCTGTGCGTGCCCGTCAATATGGCGCGCGCGCGGACCGTTTCGGACTGGTCGGGGCGCGGGGCGATCCTGCGCCTGCATATTGGCCTGGAAGATCCCGAAGACCTGATCGCCGATCTGGAGCAGGCCATGACCGCGCTCCGGCGCTAGGCCCCGGCGCCACGCGCGCCGCGCTACGACTACCCATCCCGGCACGCCGCGTCCGCGCGGCGTGAGGGGGATGCTTTTTCCTCGATTTCTTGCAGAGCCCCATGACGCAGCTTCCTACCGATATTTCGTCCATACCGAGCATCGATGCGCCGACGCTCAAGCGCTGGCTGCATGACGGCGCCGAAATCGGCCTGCTGGACGTCCGCGAACATGGTCAATACGGGGAAGGGCATCCCTTCCTGGCGGTGTCGCTGCCGTACAGCCGGCTGGAGGCCGAAGCACCGCGCCTGCTGCCGCGCCGCGGTGCCCGCCTGGTGGCCTTCGATGCCGGCGACGGCGTGGCGCCACGCGCGGCGGCGGCCCTGCGTGCGCTGGGCTATACGGATGTCCATGTCCTGCAAGGCGGTGCGCCGGCCTGGCGCGCCGCGGGCTATACCCTGTTCGCCGGGGTCAACCTGCCCAGCAAGACCTTCGGCGAGCTGGCGGAACACATGCACCACACGCCACGTATCAGCGCCACCGAGCTGGCCGACCGGCAGCGCGGCGGCGACAAGCTGGTCGTGCTGGACGGCCGGCCCTACACCGAGTACCGGAAGATGAACATTCCGGGCGGCATTTGCTGCCCCAACGGCGAACTCGCATTGCGCGTCCAGGACCTGGTGCCCGACGCCGATACGACGATCGTCGTCAACTGCGCGGGTCGCACGCGCAGCATCATCGGCGCGCAGACGCTGATCGACCTGGGCGTGCCGAACCCGGTGCTGGCGCTGGAAAACGGCACCCAGGGGTGGTACCTGGCGGACCTGCCGCTGGAACACGGTTCGCAGCGCAAGTACGCCGACGCGATTTCGGGCGATGCGCTGCCGGTGCTGCGCGAGCGTGCGCAAGCCCTGGCACAGCGGCATGGCGTCGCCACCGTCGATGCCGCGCAGGTGCGCGAGTGGCTGGCCGATGCCGGCCGCACCACCTATCTGTGCGACGTCCGGACGGAAGAAGAATACGCGGCCGGCACGCTGGCCGGCGCGCAGCATACCCCGGGCGGACAACTGATCCAGTCCACGGACCAGTACATCGGCGTGCGCAATGCGCGCGTGGTGGTGGCCGACGACGAAGGCGTGCGCGCGCCCGTGGTGGCGAGCTGGCTGCGCCAGATGGGCTGGGACGTCTATGTGCTGGCGGAGGGCGTGGCGGCGGATGTGGCGGCGCCGGTGCCGCAGGTCCGCTTGCCCGCGCCGCCGGCGATCGCGACCGCCGATCTGGCCGCCGCCCTGCGCGACGGCGCCGTGTTCCTGGACGTGCGTCCCGGCATGGCCTACAGGAAGGCGCATATCGCCGGCGCGCGCTGGACGATACGGCCGCGCATGGATGCCCTGGACCTGCCGGCGGACGCACGGATCGTCCTGTTGGCCGCCGATCCGCCGGTGGCGGCGCTGGCGGCGCGCGAGTTGGCCGGCATGGGGTTCGCCCAGGTGCCGGCGAACCTGGACGGGCCGCAGGCATGGCGCGGCGCCGGCCTGCCGATGGAGGCGGGCGACGACGTGCCGGCCGACGAAGACTGCATCGACTACCTGTTCTTCGTGCACGACCGCCACGACGGCAACAAGGCCGCCGCGCGCCAGTATCTGGCGTGGGAAACCAACCTCATTCACCAGATCGACGAACAGGAGCGGTCGATCTTCCGTTTTCCAGTCCATCCGGACCAGGACTGAAACGCACCGCCGGCCGGTCCGGCGCCAATCACCGAGGGGAAGCAACGATGAAAACTACTCTGTACCTGTTCGCCGCGGCCGCCACGCTGGGCGCCACACTCGCCCACGCCGACGCGCTGGACGAGGTCAAGGCGCGCGGCAAGCTGATCTGCGGCACGCAGAGCGCGAGCGTGCCCTACGCGTACCAGGACACCGCCACGCGCAGCTTCGTCGGCTACGACGTCGACATGTGCGCGGCGCTCGCCAAGGGACTGGGCGTGGCGCTGGAGCACAAGCCGCTGTCGACCGAGGCGCGTATTCCGGAGCTGAAGATGAACCGTGTCGACGTGGTCGCCGGTTCCATGGCCTACCTGCCGGAGCGGGCGCAGCAGGTCGACTACAGCCTGCAATACCTGCAGGGCAGCATCAAGGTGCTGGTGCGCAAGGACTCCGGGATCTCGTCGTTGAAGGATCTGGCCGGCCACAAGATTTGCGCCTCCAAGGGGTCCAGCGCGGCGGCCATCGCCGCGCGGGTGCTGCCGAATTCGCAGGTGCTGTCCTTCCAGGACGTGGCGTCCTGCTACCTGGGACTGCAGAACCAGAAAGTGGACGGCTTCACGGCGGGAGAGCTGATATTGAAGCGCTTCGAGCTGGATTCGCAGAAGGCCGGCACGCCGGCGGTACTGCTGCCCGAAGCCACCTACGTCGAACATATCGGCGTCGTCGTCAACAAGGGCAATCCCAAGCTGCTGGCCGCCGTGAATAAGGTGATCCGGGATATGGACAAGGACGGCAGGCTGGATGCCATGTACGACAAGTGGCTGGGCACGGGCTCGATCTACAAGCTGACCCGCACCTTCAAGGTCGAGCCGGTCGACGCCGAGTAGGGCGGCCTGGAAGCGTCATGCATTTCGATTTCGCTTTCCTGACCGGCGGCAACTACGGCGCCACGCTGCTGGCGGGCGCCCTCACCACGGTGCGCCTGTTCGCGGGCGCATGGGTGCTGGGGCTCCTGATCGCGCTGCTGCTGGTCGTGCTGCGCGCGGTTCCCTGGCGCCCGCTGCAGCTGGCGGTCACGGCCTTCGTCGAATACCACCGCAACGTGCCCACCGTGGTGCAGATCATGGTTTGGTACTTCGGCATGCCGCAGATCCTGCCGGAAGGCTTGCGCCTGTGGATCAATCGCGGCGATACGGAGTTCCTGTTCGGCCTGATCGCCCTGAGCCTGAACGTCAGCGGCTTCATGTCAGAGGATATCCGCGCGGGGCTGCGCGCCATCCCCGGGACGCAGGTGGAAGCGGCCCGTTCCGTCGGCCTGAGCGGCTGGGGCGCGCTGCGCCACGTCATGCTGCCGCAGGCAGTCCGCATCGCGGTGCCGCCCTTGATCAACCGTTCGCTGATCCTGTTCAAGGACACCAGCCTGGCGATGGTGATCGGCGTGGGCGAACTGACCTACCAGGTAAAGGCGATCGAGAACGCGACCTTCCGCTCCTTCGAGGTGTTCGCCGTGTCGACCGCTTTGTATCTGGCCGCCTCGCTGGCACTCATGGGCCTGGGCGCTTGGTTCGGCAGGCGTTATCCGCCCGCTTTCAGGAGATGAGCCATGTGGCAGATCCTGCATGACTATGGCCTGATGTTCCTGGTGGGCGCGTGGCCGCGAGGACCGCTGGGCGGCTTCGCCGCGACGCTGATCCTGGCGGGCGCCGGCCTGGCGATCTCCTTTCCGCTGGCGATTTGCCTGGGGCTGGCCCGCACCAGCGGCGTGCGCGTCCTGCGCTGGCCCGCCACCGCGTGGGTATACGCCTTCCGCGGCGTGCCGCTGATCATGATCATCTTCTGGGCGTATTTCGTCCTGCCGGTGCTGACCGGCGCGACCGTGCCGGCCTTCGCTACCGCGCTGTGCGCCATCGTGCTGTACGAATCGGCCTTTCTGGGAGAGATCGTGCGCGCCGGCCTGGAGGGGTTGCCGCCGGGCCAGACCGAGGCCGCGCGGGCGGTCGGCCTGAACTACGCGAAATCCATGCGCCACGTCATCCTGCCGCAGGCGCTGGCCAACATGATCCCTTCGCTGGTCAACCAATTCGTGTCGACCATCAAGGCCACGTCCATCGTGTACGTGATCGGCGTCCAGGAAGTGACCTTCGCCGCCCAGCAGGTCAACAGTATGGAAACCGCGTATACGCTGCAGACATTCCTGGTGCTGGCCGCCTTGTATTTCGTGCCGTGCTTTATTTTGTCGCGCCTGGCGGGCCGGCTGGAGCGCGGATTGGCGCGCAAGCGCCTGCGCGCGGCCTGACGGTGCGCCGTCGCCTTGGAGATTGCCGTGATAGAACTCGACAACGTACAGAAATGGTATGGAAGCTACCACGCGCTGGACAACGTTTGCGGACGCGTGGAGCAGGGACAGGTGGTGGTGGTGTGCGGGCCTTCGGGATCCGGCAAGTCCACGATGATACGCACCCTGAACCGCCTGGAACCGATACAGGGCGGCACGATCCGCGTGGCCGGGCAGGATATCCACGCGCCGGGACGCGATATCAACGCGCTGCGCGCGGGGATCGGTTTCGTCTTCCAGCAGTTCAACCTGTTCCCGCATCTATCGGTCGCCGAGAACATCATGCTGTCGCCCGTGCGGGTCGCGGGCATGCCGCGCCAGCGTGCCGCCGGGCTGGCGCGCGAACTGCTGGCCAAGGTGGGGCTGGAACACAAATTCGACGCCATGCCGGCCAGCCTGTCGGGCGGCCAGCAGCAGCGCGTGGCGATCGCCCGCGCGCTGGCGCAGCATCCGCCGCTGATCCTGTTCGACGAGCCCACCAGCGCGCTCGATCCGGAAATGGTCGGCGAGGTCCTGGCCGTCATGAAACGCCTGGCCTCGGAGGGCATGACCATGGTCGTGGACACGCACGAGATGGGGTTCGCCCGCGAAGTCGCCGACCGCATCTGGTTCATGGACGAGGGACGCATCCTGGAGGATTCCACGCCGGACCGGTTCTTCGCCGACCCGGAGCATCCGCGCGCCCGCAAGTTCCTGTCCGATATCCTGCGTCCCGGGGTGCCGCTGGGCGTGGCGGCCGGGGTGCCGGACGTGTCGTCGCGGCACGCCGGCTCGGCCGCGCCAGCCTAGGGGGCGCGGCTCCATCCGGCATCGAAAGCCCAAGGGGAAGCGTCCATCGCGCCCGTATTCGTCAACGAAGTCGTTTTATCAACACGGCCGTCAAGTAGCCATATCGCGGCCGACAAGGGGAAGTACCATGCAACTCAGGAAAATCGCCGCCTTCGGCGCCGCCGCGCTGTGCGCGCTGTCTGTCTCCGCCGCCCAGGCGGCCTATCCGGAACCCGGCACGCCGGTCCGCATCGTCGTCGGGTTTCCACCTGGCGGCGGTGCCGATGTGCTGGCGCGGGCAGCCGCGCTGGGCGTCTCCAAGGCCCTGAATACCAACGTCATGGTCGAGAACCGGCCCGGCGCCAGCGGCATTATCGCGACCGACTACGTGTCGCGCGCGAAGCCCGACGGCTACACGCTGTATATCGCCACGCCGGGCTCGCTCACCATCCTGCCCAGCCTGCAGAAAGTGCCCTACGATCCCGCCAAGGATTTCACGCCGATCTCGCTGCTGGTCACCATGCCCAACGTGCTCGTCACCAGTCCGAAGTCCGGCATCAACAGCATCGCGGACCTGATCGCGCGCGCCAAGACCAAGGACGTCACCTACGCATCGGGCGGCAACGGCACCATCGGCCAGATGGCGGCCGAGCAGTTCAACATGATGGCCGGCGTGCACATGCGCCACATCCCCTACAAGGGCACCACGCCGGCGCTGACCGATGTGGCGGGCGGCCTGGTGGAAGTGACGTTCTCCGACCCCTCCGTCAAGTCGCTGGTCCAGTCCGGCAAGCTGAAGGCGCTGGGCGTCACCACCGTGACGCCGTCCGCCGAGTTTCCCGGCGCCCCGCCCATCGGCCAGGCCGGCATTCCCGGCTACGAACTGACCAACTGGTACGGTGTCATCGCGCCGGCCGGCGTGCCGCGCGATATCGTCGATACGCTGAACCGCGCCTTCGCGCAGGCCATGAAGAACCCGGACATCGTCAAGCAACTGGCGGCGTCGGGCATGACCGCGACCTCGGATACGCCGGCCGAGTTCGGCGCGCTGATGGACAAGGAGCGCGCGAAATGGGCGGATCTCGTTAAGAAGGCCAACATCCGGCTGGATTGATGAACGGACTTGGCGGCGGCGCATGCCGCCGCGGGAGCTGCCCATGACATCCATTCCGTCGACCGAGCGACGTTATCCGCAGCTGGCGCATTGGGGCGCGTTCACCGCCGTCGTGCGCGATGGCCGGCTGCATGCCTGCGAGCCCTTCGAGCACGACCCGGCACCGTCCCGGATGCTGGAGGCCATCGCGCCCATGGTGTATTCGCCGCGCCGCATCGCGCGGCCGGCGGTGCGCAAGTCCTGGCTCGCCACGCGCGGCGCGGCGGGCGGGGCCCTGCGCGGCCGCGACGAATTCGTCGAGATCGGCTGGGACCAGGCGCTGGACCTGGTGGCGGGCGAGATCGCCCGCACGCGGGAGGAACGGGGACCCGGCGGGATCTTCTGCGGTTCCTACGGCTGGTCGTCCGCCGGGCGGCTGCATCATGCCCGTTCGCTGATCCGCCGTTTCTACTTCGCCGGCGGTGGCGGCGTCGACCAGGTCGGCAACTATAGCTGGGGCACCGCACAGTTCCTGCTGCCGCATGTGATCGGCACCTATACGCCATTGACCGGGCGCGTCACGTCCTGGCCCAGCATCGTCGAGCACACCGACGTTTTCCTGGCCTTCGGCGGCCTGGCCCTGAAGAACGGCCAGGTGTCGTCAGGCGGGGCAGCGGAGCATACGCAGGAATATTGGCTGCGCCGGCTGGCCGCCAACGGCGCGCGCGTCATCAACGTCAGCCCGACGCGCGACGATTGCCCCGCTTTCCTGGACGCGGAATGGATCCCGATACGGCCGAATACCGACGTCGCGCTGATGCTGGCGCTGGCGCATGAACTGCGGCGTATCGGCGCGCACGACAGCGCTTTCCTGGCCAGCCACTGCGTCGGCTATGAGGCCCTGGAGTCGTATTTCATGGGAACGGCGGACGGCGTGGCCAAGGATGCCGAGTGGGCCGCGCCCATCACCGGCATCCCGGCGCCCTGTATCCGGACGCTGGCGCACGCCCTGTCCGGCAAGCGCAGCTATCTGACGTGTTCCTTCGCCGTGCAACGCGCGCAGCATGGCGAGCAGCCGTACTGGATGGCGATTGCGCTGGCCGCGATGCTGGGGCAGATCGGCCTGCCGGGCGGCGGCTTCGGCTTCGGCCACGGGTCCATGAACGGCGTGGGCAACCCGCGCATCGCGACGCCGGGACCGGAAATGCCCGTGGGGCGCAATCCCGCGGACATCTCGATACCGGTGGCGCGCCTGACCGAGATGCTGGAAAAGCCGGGCCAGCCTTATCCCTTCCAGGGGGAGACCCGGCATTATCCGGACATCGATTTCATTCATTGGGCGGGCGGCAATCCCTTTCACCACCATCAGCAGTTGAACCGCCTGCTGGCGGCGTGGCGCGCCAAGCCCCGCACCATCGTGGTCAACGAGATATGGTGGACCCCGGTGGCCCGGCATGCCGATATCGTGCTGCCCATCACCACATCGCTGGAGCGCAACGATATCGGCGGCTCGTCGCGCGACCGCTATGCGCTGGCCATGCATCGCGCCATCGATCCGGTCGGGCTGGCCCGCAACGACCTGGACGTATTCGCCGATCTGGCCCACCGCCTGGGCTATGGCGAACGCTATACCGAAGGCCGCGGCGAGATGGCGTGGATACGGCATATCTACGAACGGTTCGCGCACTCGCACGAGCAGGCCGGCGTGCCCTTGCCGGATTTCGAAACGTTCTGGCGCCAGGGCCACGTCACGCTGCCGCCGCCCGGTCGCGATTTCATCCTCTTCGAGGACTTCCGCGCCGATCCGGCCGCGCACCCGCTGCGCACGCCCAGCGGGCGCATCGAACTCTACAGCGCGACGCTGGCCGCCTATGGCTGTGCCGATTGCGGACCGCATCCGCGCTGGATGCCGCCACGGGAATGGCTGGGCGCGGACAGCGTGCGCGAGTATCCGCTGCACTTGTTGACGGTGCAGCCGGCCGATCGGCTGCACAGCCAGATGGACGCCGCGCCGCTGGCGCAGTCCAACAAGGTGGCCGGACACGAAGCCGTGCGCATCCATCCGGATGACGCGCGCGCGCGCGGCCTGCGCGACGGCGACGTCGTGCGGCTGTTCAACGCGCGCGGCGCATGCCTGGCCGGGGCGCGCCTCGACGACGGGTTGCTGCCGGGTACCGTGGTCATGTCCACGGGCGCCTGGTTCGCGCCCGGCACGCGCGAGGACGCACCGGAAACGGCGGGAACCGCGAATGTGCTGACGCTGGACGTGGGTACCTCCACGCTGACGCAGGGACCCAACGCCATGAGCTGCCTGGTACAGGCGGAGCCCTGGCGGGAATAGACAATCGATTCAAGCAAGGAGCATCAATATGGGCATGATCGGAGAATTCCTGGCGGGCCGCGAGGGCGGCGCCCGCCGTCACGGCGCGATCGCCGTCGGGTCGATGTCGTCGGGCATGGCGATCGAATTGCCATACGTCGCCGTGCGCGGTGCGCGGCCGGGCAAGACGCTGTGGCTGCACGGACAGGTGCATGGCGACGAAATCAACGGCATGGTCGCCGCGCTGCGATTCGCCGCGCGCCTGGACCCCGCATCCATGCGCGGCAACGTCGTGGTGACCCCGACCGGCAATCCGCATGCGCTGGACAGCCGGCGCAAGCGCAATCCCTACGACGACCTGGACCTGGACCAGTGCTACCCCGGCAACCCGCGGGGCCTGATTTCCGAAAGGCTGGCGCATGCGCTGATCGAGGAGATACGTGGCACGGCAGACCTGGTGATCAATCTGCACACGATGAATGCGCTGTTCGACTCCAAGCCCTATGCGGTGTACAAGCTGCATCCGGATAGCGGCGTCTCCGAACGCGATCTGCTGCGCGCCATCGCACTGTTCGAACCGCACGTCGCCTGCCGGATGGATGTCGGAGGCAAGGGCGAGCTGCCCGGCAATATCGCCGGCGCGCTGGATTACCAATGCCTCGCGGCGCGCATTCCCGCGTTCATGTTGGAACTGGGCGGTGGCAGCCGTTTCGAAGCCGCCTATGCGGCCCTGGCGGAGCGCGGATTCGAACGGCTGGCGGTGCAGATGGGCATCCTGGACGGCGCGGCGGATACGCCGGCCTCGGTGCGGCGCGTGACGCGCCGCGGCTGGATAACCTTCGATCGCGGCGGACTGTTCGTGCCGGAAGTCCAGGCCGGCGACACGCTGTCGTCCGGCGACAAACTGGGCGCGTCCATGGATATACACGGCAAGCCGCTGGAAGACATCCGCCTGCCCGCCGATGGCATCGTCATCGGCTTGCGCCGCGACCCTGTCGTCCATACCGGCGAGCGCGCGGCGTTCGTCGGCTACGAATGGGATGCCTACCGGCTGGAGTAACGCGGCGACGGGCTGCCCAGGCCCGTCGCCGGCTCGCCGGCCGGCGCGGGCGCGATCAGCCCTCGATACCCAGCGCCTTGGCGACGCCGGCCGCATAGGCGGGGTCGGCGTTGGCGAAATGCCCCAGCTGGCGTCGCACGATCGGCTCGGGCACGCCCTGCATGGCGGCGGCGATATTGCCGAAAAGCTGCCGTTTCTGGCTTTCGTTCATCAGCCGGAACAGGTCGCCCGCCTGCGTGTAGTCGTCGTTGCCTTCGCGGTGATCGTAGCGATCGGCATCGCCCGTCAGCGTCAGCGGCGGTTCCTGTACCGATTTGTCCTGAACCGGCCCGCCGAAGGAGTTCGGTTCGTAGTTGACGCTGCCGCCGCCATTGCCGTCGAAACGCATCTCGCCGTCGCGCGCGTAATTGTGCACGGGACAGCGCGGTCGGTTCACCGGCAACTGGTCGTGGTTGACGCCCAGGCGATAACGCGCCGCGTCGGCATACGAAAAAATACGGAACTGCAGCATCTTGTCCGGGCTATGGCCGATGCCCGGCACGACATTGGCAGGCGAAAAACTGGACTGTTCGACTTCCGCGAAATAGTTTTCCGGGTTGCGGTTCAGCTCCAGCACGCCCACTTCGATCAGCGGGTAATCCTTGTGCGGCCATACCTTGGTCAGATCGAAAGGGTTGTACGGCGTTTTATCCGCATCGGATTCGGGCATGATCTGCACACACATCGTCCAGCGCGGGAAGTCCTTGCGCTCGATGGCATCGTACAGGTCGCGCTGGTGCGACTCGCGATCCTCGCCGATGACCTTGGCCGCGTGCTCGTTGGTCCAGTTCTCGATACCCTGCTGGCTCTTCAGGTGGAATTTGACCCAGAAGCGCTCGTTGCGCGCGTTGATGAAGCTATAGGTATGGCTGCCGAAGCCATGCATTTTGCGCAGGGACGAGGGCAGCCCACGGTCGCTCATCAGGATGGTGACCTGGTGCAGGGACTCCGGCGACAGCGACCAGAAATCCCACATCGCGGTGGCGCTGCGCATATTGGTGCGCGGGTCGCGTTTCTGGGTATGGATGAAATCCGGGAATTTGTAGGGGTCGCGTACGAAGAAGACGGGTGTGTTGTTGCCGACCAGGTCCCAGTTGCCTTCTTCCGTATAGAACTTGATGGCGAAACCGCGCACGTCGCGCTCGGCATCGGCCGCGCCGCGTTCGCCTGCCACGGTGGAAAAGCGCAGCAGCAGGGGCGTCTGGCTGCCTTT
This sequence comes from Bordetella sp., assembly GCF_057362025.1. NCBI lineage: Bacteria > Pseudomonadati > Pseudomonadota > Betaproteobacteria > Burkholderiales > Alcaligenaceae > Bordetella > Bordetella sp. Next base: position 151,921 of record NZ_JBMQQZ010000003.1, read on the forward strand.
GCGCAGGGCCTTGGCCTTGGTGTATTGGCTGATGTCGTGCGTGACCCTCAGCGTGCCGTAGGCGGCGGAACCCTTGGCGTGCACCACGCGTTCGGGAATTCGCTCGCGGTTGAAATGCGCATGTTTTTCGAACAGCTGGAAATCCTGTACCAGCAACGGGCCGCGCGGGCCGGCGGTCAGGGCGTTCTGGTTGTCGGGGACGGGGGCTCCCGCATCGGTGGTCAGGGTTTTGCGATCATCGGTCATGGTGTAGGGCGCCTGTGTAACGGTGTCGGGCTCGACGGAGCCGCCGACGTAGCAGCAATGTATGCGCCTTTCGCCGCCGAAGAAACTCAATTTTTGTGAACGGGCATATAGGCATCGCCTATGAGGCGCCCGTGCGCCCCATGTCCACGCCGACTCGGCGCCGCGCGCCGGCCCCGCTAGCCCCGGCCCGATGCCTTGCGTCTTAGCAGATCCTGGAATGCCGCGAAAATGCGCCGCATGTAGGCGGGTTTGTACGGATATAGGTCTTCCGGATCCATCGCATGGATGATGCCGCAGGTATCGCCCTCGAACACGAGCAGTTGTCCGTCCGGTGTTTCGGCGCAATCCATGACGAAGTATTCGAGGCCGACCCGCCGATGGATGTCGGCGAAGGCAGCGGCGTGGCGGCCGCCGAAGCCGGCGGCGAAGTCCCGCATCTGTTCGGCTTCTTCCGCGCGGTTGGCCGCGTTTTCCGCCATGTCGGCATTCAGGTAGTGCACCATCCAGCGCGGCGAAATACCCAGATGGCCCAGATAGGGCTGGCCTTCGATCAGCACGACGCGGTATTTGCGATAGCGGCCATCCGCGTTGCGGTACTCGACGAATCGCGATAGATAGAAATCGTTCGCCTCGCTGCCGGCCAGGTATTGCGCCATGTCGGCCGCGCGATCGATCCTGGCCAGTCCGTTGCCGGCGTGCGAATCGACCGGGCGTACCAGCACGGGATAGTCCACGCCGGGCAGGATATCGGCCGGCGCGGCATCGCCTTGCGCGATGGCGGCAATCGCCGCGCGCTCGACCCGCGCGATGTCCGGAACGACGATCCCCGCCGCGCCGCGCAGGACGGCGGACAGCCCGTCCCGCGAGGTATTCAGGACGTGCTCGGGTTGGTTCACCACGGGCGTGTGCCATTGCCCCACCGGCCCGGCCAATGCCTGGAGCAGCGGACGGTTGACGCCGGACTCGCCGATGGCCACCATCAGGACGTCGTGCTCGGGCAGCGCGGCCGGTGGCGGTACGCCTTCGCCCACGTACAGGATGTCCAGCGAAATATCGGAATCGGCGATCAGGAATTCCAGCGGCGTGTTGGCAAGGAAATCGCCGCAGGACACCAGGGCCAGCAGTCGCAACGTCGCGGGCCGCGCGGCGGGCAGGTGATACAGCGGTTGCGCTTGTACCGCATGCCGCTGCAATGCCAGCGCGGTGTCGCGTTGACCCATCAGCAGCAGGGTCATGGAAAGATCCAGCGCGGCGTTGGCGTCGCCGGGGTCCTGTTCGGCGCGCGCCAGCAACTGCCGGCGCATTCCTTCCAGGTCGCCCTGCTGGAATGCCAGGGTGATCAGGCGCGCCTTGCCGATCAGCGCGGGGCGTTCGGTATTGCCGGCGGTGGGGGGGATGATGTCGTTCATGGTATGGGGTGGGGTTCGCGCTCGGACGCGCTGGCGAGTCCGGCGCCGATACGCAGTACCGCGTCGCACAGGCGATCGACGTCGGCGGCGGAGGTGCGGTGGTTGACGATGGCCGCGCGGATGGCCAGCTTCCCATGCACGCGCGTGGTGGATGGCGCGGCGATGCCGGATTCCTGCACGGCCAGCACGATGTCCGCATTCAGCCGGTCGCCGTCGCCGGCGTTGCCGGCCGGACGATAGCGGAAGCAGACGATGTTCAGCGCGACGGGCGCCAGCAATTCGAGTTCGGGTTCGGCGCGCACGCGGCGCGCCAGATGGCGCGCGACCTCGCAGGTACGCGCGATCGCCGCGCCCAGCCTGTCGGCGCCGTACACCGTCAGCGTGAACCAGGTCTTCAAGGCGCGAAAGCCGCGCGACAGGTCGGGACCGTAGTCGCACGGCCACGGCGAATCCGCCGCCAGGCCGCGGGTCTCCCGGCTCAGGTAGGCGACGCTGGCGTCGAACGCGGCGCGGTGGGTCTCGCCGTCCCGCACCAGGATGAAACCCGCGTCGTAGGGCACCTGCCCCCACTTGTGAAAATCGAAGGCGATCGAATCGGCGCGCTCGATGCCGGCCAGCAACGGAACCAGGGCGGGCGACAGCATCGCCAGCGCGCCGAATGCGCCGTCCACATGGAACCACAGGCCTTCGTCGGCGGCGACCTCCGCCAGCGCGTCCAGCGGATCCACGGCTCCGACATCGACGGTGCCCGCGGTCCCGGCGATCAGGAAAGGCCGCAGGCCGGCCCGCCGGTCCGCGGCGATCGCCGCCCGCAAGGCCGCGACGTCCATGCGGAATTCATCGTTTACCGGTATCAGGCGCAATGCGTCGGATCCCAGGCCGGTGATGTCCATGGCCTGCGCGATGCAGTTGTGCGCGCAGGCCGACGTATAGGCGACCAGACGTGCCTCTTGCGCGGCCACGCCGGCGCGCCGTATCGCGCGTCCCATTGCCGCCGCGCGCGCGACCAGCACGCCGACGAGATTGGCCATCGAGGTACCCGTGACGAACAGGCCGCTGGCGGTCTCGGGAAAGCCGAACAGCTCGCGCATCCAGCGCGTGATCTGCCGTTCCACCTCGACCGGGATCTGGTTGCGGCCGCCCAGGTTGGCGTTCAGGCCCGCCGCCAGGGTTTCGGCCAGCATGCCGACGACAGTGCCGCCACCATGCACCCAACCCATGAAGCCTGGATGGGCGTTGCCTACGGCATAGGGAAGGATGTCGCGCATGAAACGCCCGTGCGCCGCCTCCAGGCTGGACGAGGCGCGCGGCAAGGGGGCGTGGAAGCCGGCGCGTACCTCGGCCGGCGCCGCCTGCCAGACGGGCCGCTCGCGCAGGGTTTCCAGGTAATCGAACATGTCGTCGAGCATCCTGTGGCCCTGGGCGCGCAGGGCGGTCCAGTCGTCGGGGTCCAGTGAACCGTCGGGCGAGGGCGGCGCGGCGGGGGAGTAAGTCATGCGTATCTGCTGGGTAGTGGCGCCAAGGCTGTGCCCGCATGGGACGGGGCCGCAGGCATGTTGCCACCGGCCGCCCTCACCGGGACACCCGATCAGCGGGCGACTACCGGGCCATTTTGGCCTTTTGCGGGCGGCGGGCCGGCACGGGCGGTTGTATTTACAATTTCGGCCGGTCAGTACCGCCGCGCCGCGCCATCCCCGGTGCATCGGCGCGGCACCACGCAGGAGACGCCGTGAGTATCGCGAAGGACGAGGAGGCCGCCGGACGGGCGGAGACACCGGCAAACGGACCGGAACCTGGGGGCGGCCGGGGGGTCGCCTGGCTGGTGGCCGGAGCCTTCTTCATGGAAATGCTGGATGCCACGGTCATCACCACGGCGTTGCCGGAAATGGCGCACAGCTTCGGCGTGCGGCCGGCGGATATGTCCATCGGCATGAGCGCCTACCTGCTGGCGCTGGCGGTTTTCATTCCGGTCAGCGGCTGGGTCGCGGACCGCTACGGGCCGCGACGCGTATTCGGGTCCGCGCTGGCGCTGTTCACCGTGGCTTCGGTGCTGTGCGGCCTATCGCAGTCTTTGGCCCAATTCACGGCGGCCCGCATCCTGCAGGGCCTGGGCGGCGCGATGATGGTGCCGGTCGGACGCCTGGCGGTATTGCGCGTCACGCCCAGGCAGGACCTGGTGAAGGCGATCGCCATCATCACCTGGCCGGGGTTAGCGGCCCCGGTGATCGGGCCGCTGGTGGGCGGGATCGTAACCACCGCCCTCAGCTGGCACTGGATTTTTTTCCTCAACGTGCCCTTGGGCCTGGCCGCGCTGCTCGCCAACGCCCGCCTGGTGCGCGGCGCCGCGGGCGGGCCGCGGCCCTTCGATGTCCCGGGCTTCGTGCTGGCCGGCGTGGGCTGCAGCGTGCTGATGTACGCGGTGGACCTGTGCGGCAAGCTGGACGTCGACCTGGGCACCGTCCTGGGCCTGCTGCTGCTGGCTGTGGTGTCGCTGGTCCTGGCGGCGCGCCACCTGCGCCGCGCGCCGCACCCGCTGGTGGACCTGTCGCCCATGCGGTACCAGACCTTCGCAGTCACGATGTACGGCGGCTCGCTGTTCCGCATCGCCATCGGCAGCGCGCCTTTCCTGTTGCCCTTGATGTTCCAGGTGGGCTTCGGCCTGTCGCCGGTGCAGGCAGGTTCGCTGATGCTGGCCCTGTTCGCGGGCAATCTGGCGATGAAGCCCGCCACCGGCTGGGTGATGCGAACCTATGGCTTTCGGCGCGTGCTGGTGGTCAATGGGCTGCTGGTGGCGGCGGGTTTCGCGCTGTGCGCCACCCTGGCCCCCGGCTCCCCGGTCTGGTGGACGTCGGCCCTGCTGTTCTGCAGCGGCATGAGCCGCTCCATGCAGTTCACGGCCCTGAATACCCTGGGGTTCGCCGACATTCCCAAGCCCGCCATGACGGGGGCGACAACGCTGTTCAGCGCCTGCCAGCAGCTCAATGCCGGGCTGGGTATCGCTTTCGGCGCGGTGGCGTTGCGGGCCGCCGAATGGATGTCCGGCAACGGATCGGCGCCGCCGGGGCCCTTGCAGTTCCGGATTGCCCTGTTGCTGTCCGCGGCCTTGGCCGCGGCGGCGATCATCGATAGCGTGCGTTTGCCGGCCAATGCCGGCGCGGATATCAGCGGGCATCGGCGGCCGGCATGAGCCGGCCGCCAGCCGGTACCCGCCGCGCTAATCGCCGTCTTCGCTGGCCGTGGCGTGGTCCTGTCCGGCTTCCAGGAAGCGCTTCAACCTGAGCAGGTCGTCGCGCGCCTGTACGCCCGGGGTGTCGCCCCAGAGCTTGGCCACGATACGCCCCAGTTCGCCGGCCGGCGGCTCGTAGGCGATGACGGCCTGGACCTCCGTGCCCAGGCCTACCACGTCGCTGAAGCTCAACGATCCGGTATGCCGTATCGGCGATTCCGGCATGGATTCCCAGGCAATGCGGACGTTGGGAACGTCTTCGGTCACGACCGTATCCCATTCCAGCGTCTGGCCCAGCGGCGCTTCGATGGTCCAGTGGCTGTGGCGGTCGTCCACCACGTCCACCCGCTTGATATGCTGCATGAACTGCGCCAGGTTCTGGAATTGGCGGCAGAATGCGTAGACCTCTTCGATAGGGCGCTGGACCACGATGCGTTGCGAGGATGCCGCCGCCGTCCGCCAGCCGTATTCGGCCGCGACGGTGCGCTCGTGCGGCGTCTTGGCCAGGCGGGCCTTGACCGCGCAGCGGCCGGACAGCCCCCGGCTTACCAGCGCGCCGCCCGCCAGGGCGGACAGCACGCCGAGGATGCCGCCCCGCCTCAGCCCGGCCAGCACCAGGGCGCCGCCGCCGACGCCGGACAGCCAGCGTTCCTTTTCGTTAAGGTTCACCGGCCCGATCTCCGGCTTGGCGGACAGGAACGCCAGCAACTGCGACACATTCTTGGACGTTGGGGATGCCATGTGTACCTCCGCGCGGACTCAATGGGCGTGCTGGGCATGCCGGTTGGCCGCGCGCGTGCGCGCCGCCTTGCGGGCGGCGGCGGAGCGGCCCGCTGCGCCCTTGGTCTGCGCCGCCTTGCGCGCCGCCGCCGAACGATCGGCTGCCGTGCGTTTGCGTGCCGCGCTCTTGGCCTGGCCCGATAACGCGCGCCCCGATGCGCCGGCCGTGCTTTCGCGCTTCAGGGCCCGGGTGGTGGCCGCGGAGCGCTTGGCCGATTTGGCGCCGCCTTTGTGCGCCTTCGCTTCATCCTGGCTGGCTTTTTTCTTGGTCGCCTTGGACGCGGTCGACTTGGTGGGCACCTTGACGCCGGCACGGCGCGCCTCGGACAGGCCGATGGCCACCGCCTGCTTGGCCGATCGCACGCCGTGCTTGCCTTCGCGGACATGTTCGACTTGCTCGCGGACGAATTCGCCGGCCTGGGTCGACGCCGACTTGCCTTGCTTCTTGTCGCGCTCCGCGCGAGCGAGGGTTTTGCGTTCGGGCATGATCGCCTCCATCTGAAACCGGGCTCGGGATGGGCCCCACGGGTGTGATGTACGTGCAGCAAACCCCATGCCGGTCGGCGGCGCGCCCGATATGGCCGCGCGCACGACATGGACGCATGGACCGCCTGCCGCGACATGGCCGTGCACGACATTTGCGGACGAGGTGCGCCGGGCCCGTCCGGCCCCGGCGCACCCGCCGCGCGCGGCACTCAAGGAGACTTCACATGGGCAATCACGTGTACAAGCAGATCGAGCTGGTAGGCTCGTCGACCAGCTCCAGCGACGATGCGATTTCCCGCGCCATCGAACGGGCATCCTCGACCCTGCGCAATATCGAATGGTTCGAGGTGACGAACGTGCGCGGGCACATCGAGCAGGGCAAGGTGGCGCACTGGCAGGTTTGCCTGAAGATCGGCATGCGTATCGAGGACGCGGACTGACCGGGGCGGGCCTCGCCCCGCATGCCTACGCCAATTTTTCGACCCACGCGACATACCGGTCCACCCAACCCTGCAAAAAGGCGCGGGTGTCGGTATTCGCGATGGCGCCGTCGCCGTCGAAGAAACCGTCTTTCATCTGCAGGAACACTTCGGGAAGCGTCAGCGCCATCGAGCCTTCCGCCGCCAGGATGTTGCGCAGATGCTGCTGGGCCAGCGCGGTGCCCGCATTGCTGGGCGAGATGCCGACGATGCCGCTGGGCTTGCCGGTCCAGACGTTCTGGCCGTAGGGGCGCGAGCCCCAGTCGATGGCGTTCTTCAGCGCGGCCGGGATGGAGCGGTTGTGTTCCGGGGTGACGAACAGCAAACCCTGCGATCGGCGAATCTGGTCCTTCAGCGCCAGCGGCGCGGCGGGCATGGCCTGGTCCAGATCCTGGTTGTACAAGGGCAGGTCCAGGTTGGCGTGGGTCAGCTTGAAATGCGGCGGCATCAGCTTTTCCATCGCGTGGGCCAGTTGCAGGTTGAACGAAGCCTTGCGCAGGCTGCCGACAAGGACGGTGATCTGGTAGTCCATGGTTTTCGCTTCCTAGGCTGGGTTGAAGAGGCATGGCCAGTGTAGAGGCCGGGCGGGCGCCCGGCCGCAAACCGCGGTCCCGACGCCCTGCTTTATTTATGCACCGGGACGGTGCATGGCCCCAGGGTTTTCACTAGGGCGGGGAATTGTGCGGTGCAAGATGGGCGCGCTCGATCCCACCATTTGTCATAGGCAAGGGGAATTTATTGCGTCGCAAAATTGGCACGCATATTGCTCTTGGGATAACGCCAGTGCTGTATCTGGCTTGATCGAGGAGTAGTAGCCATGTCCGCCCCCGCCGTTGTAATGCCGGCCCCCGTAACCATGCTGATCACGCGACAGATCGCGCCGGAACGCTACAGCGATTTCCTGTCGTGGCTGCGCCAGGGGGAAATACTGGCTGCCGGCTTTCCGGGTTTCCTGGGGTCGGGCGTGCTGCAGCCGCCGGAAGGCGGAGACCAATACCAGATCGTATTGCGCTTCCATGACGAACAGAGCCTGTCGCGCTGGGAGAACTCCCTGCCGCGACGGATGTGGCTGGAGCGCGGACGGGAGCTGGTGCGCGAAAGCCGCGTGCACCGGGCGACCGGGATGGACGCCTGGTTCGGCCCGCAAAAGAGCGCGCCGCCGCGCTGGAAGCAGGCCTTCAGCATCTGGGTGGTCTATTGCCCGTCGCTGCTGCTGTTCAACGTCCTGTTCCAGGAGCCATTGGCGTCGCTCTCGCTGTTCTGGCGCGTGCTGGTGACGACGTCCACCATGAGTCCCATCCTGTCGTTTTTCCTGATCCCCTTCATCAGCCGTGTCCTGCATCGCTGGCTGCATCCGGGCACGGTGCGTCCTTCCGCGCGCAATGCGTTGAAAGCGTAGAAAGCGTAGAAAGCGTAGAAAGCGGCCCGCTCCTGGACTGCGCGGCCTCGTTGCCGGCCGGGGCGGGATGCCGCCTCGGCGGCGCGGCAGGATAGGGCCATGCTCATCTGATAAAGTCCGGCAGGTTTGCGGCGGCGGTCGCCGCCTGCCAGCGATACACAGGAGCTACGGAATGGTCACCAATTTCTCCGGCCTCGGGGCCGTTCTTTCTCCCATGGTCGATATCGGCCTGCAGCTGATCTGGGGCGTGGTGATACTCGGGCTGGGCTGGTGGGCCGCCGGCCTGCTTGGCCGCTGGGTGCGCCGCCTGGCGCAGCGATCCGACCGGGTCGATCCCACGGTGGTGCCGATGTTCTGCACGACGGTGGTATGGTCGGTACGCATATTCACGGTAATCGCAGTGCTGGCGCAGTTCGGCGTGCAAACCGCCAGCATCATCGCGGTACTTGGCGCCGCCGGCCTGGCGGTCGGGCTGGCCTTGCAGGGCACGCTGCAGAACATCGCGGCGGGCATCATGTTGCTGATGCTGCGGCCTATCCGAGCCGGCGAATATATCGCGCTGAGTTCCGGGAGCGAAGGCACCGTGGAGGAAGTCGGGCTGTTCCTGACGCGGCTGGTGCAGGGGGACGGCATTCACGTCACGCTGCCCAACAGCACGATCTGGAACGCCACCATCACCAATTACAGCCGCAACGCGACGCGTCGTTTCGACATGGCGGTGGGCATCCGCTACGGCGACGACCTCGACCTTGCCATCGCCACGCTGCGCGACACGGTCAATGCCCACCCGCTGGCGCTGCAATCGCCCGCGCCGGACGTGCGGGTGTTCGAATACCGTGACAACGTCGTTGTCGTAAACACCCGGGTATGGGCGGAGACCGCACGTTATTGGGAATTCCGCTGGGATCTGCTGCACAAGACCCGCCTGGCGCTGGACGCCGCCGGTCTGCGTCCGCCGGTGCCGGTGCGCGAAGTGACCTACGCGAATGCCGGGCAGGAAACCGCGCCGGCGCGGCAATCTGCCGTCAGTGCTGCTGCAGACGCGCCAGTTCGGCCTTGATCCAGCCGGCGATTTCCCTTTGCCGTTGCGCCGGCATGCGGTCGATGATGGCGGTCACGCTGATGGCCAGCACCGGCAGCCCCTGCGCATCGAGCAGGGCGCATCCCACGCCCAACGCCCCGCGCACGGCGTGATTGCCCACCACCGAATAGCCGCGCGCGCGGGTGTTTTCGATCAGGCGCAGCATTTCATGCGGAGTCATGCCGCCGTATTCGTCCAGGTGCGCGGCATTGCGCTCCACGATGCTGCGGCCTTCGTCGTCGGGAAGGGCGGCCAGTAGCGCCATGCCGCCGGAGCCCACTCCCAGCGGCTGGCGCTTGCCGGCATAGGTGGCGAGGATCTGGACCGGATAGCCGCCGATTTCGCGATGCAGGCTCACCGATTCGTCGCCCTCGCGCACCACGAGGAAGACGGCGTCGCCCGTCCGTTGCGCCAGCCGCCGGAGGGCTGGCAGCGTCTGCCGCAGCCTGGGATCGGCCTCCGGTACCCCCATTTCCTGCGTCAGTTGGGCGCGGTAGCGCTTGGTCCCGAGCACGGGCTGGGCCAGGCCGGCTTCCATCAACGCGGCCATCAACCGGTATATCGTCGGCCGCTGGATGCCGGTACAGCGCGCGAGGTCGGTGACGCACAATCCATCCGCGCCATGGTCGCGCAGCGCAGCCAGGACTTGCAGGCCGCGGCGCAAGGTGCGCGGGCCGGCGGCCTGGGGCGAGGCGTCTTCCGCGGAAGCCGGCAGGGGACGGCCGACAGAAGGGGGGAGAGAAAGCTCAGGCATAAAGGCAAAAAATCAAACGTCCGCGTGACGGACGAACTGGGCCATAGTTGTTGCAGCATGTTGCGCTAACGCGGACAATCCGCACAAAAATCATTTTAAGCGTCCACCAACCGGACGGCCTAATCGAAACGTCCATCACCTGGACATATTGGAGTGAGACAGATGAGTCAAAAGCTTGCCCTGTTCCGTCGTACCGCCGCCACGCTCGCGAGCGCGGCCGCCCTCTTTACCGCCACCGCCCCCGCGCAGGCCGCCTACCCGGATAAGCCCGTGCGCATCGTCGTCGGCTTCAGCGCCGGCGGGACCACCGATGTGATCGCCCGCATCATGGCCAAGGAGCTGACGGAATCCCTGCACCAGTCCTTCGTGATCGAAAACAAGCCCGGTGCCGGCAGCAATATCGGGACGGAATACGTGGCGCGCGCCACACCGGACGGCTACACCTTGTACTTCGTCGCCGTCACCAGTGCCATCAACCAGACCCTGTATTCCAAGCTGAACTTCGATCTGGTGAAGGACTTCGCGCCCATCGCGCTGGCCGCCAAGGTGCCCAATGTGCTGGTGGTGAATCCGCAATTGCCGGTCAAATCCGTCAAGGAGCTTGTCGACTACGCCAAGGCCCATCCCGGCAAGCTGGCCTTCGCGTCTTCCGGTAGCGGCACTTCCATCCACATGGCCGGCGAACTCTTCAAACTGCAGGCCGGTGTCGATGTGCTGCATGTGCCCTACAAGGGCAGCGCGCCGGCGCTGACCGACCTGATCGGCGGCCAGGTGCAGTTCATGTTCGACAACATGCCCTCATCGTGGCCCCATGTCCAGTCCGGCAAGCTGCGCGCACTGGCCGTGACGACCAAGGACCGCTCGCCGACGGCGCCGAATCTGCCCACCATGGCGGAATCGGGGTTCCCCACCTTCGACGTCTCGTCGTGGTTCGGACTGATCGCGCCCAAGGGTACCCCCCCGGAGGTGATCAAGACGCTGAACGCGGCGATGGAGAAGGCGCTGGACAAGCCTGAAGTGAAGGATGCGTTCGACAAATTGGGCGCCGTGCCGTCCAAGACCACGCCCGAGCAGTTCAGCCAGTTCATCCAGTCGGAGGTCAAGACCTGGGCGACCGTGGTCAAGGCGTCGGGGGCGCGCGTCGACTGACAGGTATTCCCTGCTGGCCGGTGGCGCCGCGTACGCGGCAGTCCCGGCCCGGCGGAATCAATCGCTGCGACGGGCGCCGGCTGCCTTCAGCATGGCGGTACATACCCCACGCAGCATATCGACTTCATCCCGGGTCAGGGCGCTGCGGCTGAACAGATGGCGCATGCGCGGCATCAGCTTCTTGGGATGCCTGGGGTCCAGGAACTTCACGGCCACCAGGGCTTCTTCCCAATGCGTGAGCAGTGCGTGCACGGCTTCGACCGGCGCGGGTTCCGCGCCGGGATCGGGCGCCTGCGCCGTCGTGGCGGGCAGCAGGCTGCCTCCCTGCGCCGAGATCAAGGCATAGCGCAGCTCCCATGCCGCCAACTGCAGGGCCTGCGCGACGTTCAGCGAACTGTATTCGGGGTTGGCGGGGATATGGCAAATGCGGTGGCAGGCGGCGATCTGCGCGTTGGTCAGCCCGGCCCGTTCCGTGCCCAGCACGATGGCCACGCTGCCGGCCTCGTGGCCGGCCAGATGCTCGCGCGCCAGCACCGCGGCCTGACGGATGTCGCAGGGCGGCGGACCCAGGTCGCGCACCCGCGCCGTCAGCGCGAAGGCCAAAGTGACCGGCGCCAATGCGGATTCCAGCGTATCGTGCACGGTGGCGGCGGCCAGCACGTCGCCGGCCCCGCTGGCCAGCGCAACCGCCTCTGGCTGCGCCACCATGTCTTCCAGCCGCGGCGCGACCAGCGCCAGGTCGGAAAAACCCATGGTTTTGATGGCCCGCGCGGCGGACCCCACATTGCCCGGATGGCTGGGCTCGACCATCACGAAACGTACCCGCGCGAATGCCCGCTGGGGTGTTGATGCCTGAGTCATTTAAAATGTCACGTTTGGCGCAGCGGAACCGGCCGTCCGGCAGGCTTCCGACCGCGCATTAGCGAAATCGTACGGAATTTTATGCACCCGATGCTCAACATCGCCATCAAGGCGGCCCGGCGTGCCGGCACCATCATCAATCGTGCCAGCCTCGACCTGGAAAGACTGAACGTGGCTCGAAAGGGGCCGCGGGATTATGTCACGGAAGTCGACCAGGCCGCCGAGACCTCCATCGTGGAAACGCTGCGCGCGGCCTACCCCGACCACGCCGTGGTGGGAGAGGAATACGGGTTGCAGGGCGACGAGCATGCTGAATTCCGCTGGATCATCGATCCCCTGGACGGCACCACCAATTTCATCCACGGCCTGCCCAACTATGCCGTATCGATCGCGCTGATGCAGCGCGGCCTGGCGGTGCAGGCGGTGATCTACGACCCCTCGCGCAACGAGATGTTCACCGCCAGCCGGGGCGGTGGCGCGTTCCTGAACGATCGCCGCGTCCGGGTCTCCGGCCGCACGCGATACCACGAGGCCTTGCTGGGCGCGCACTGGCCGGGCTCGGCCGGCCCGGACCAGGGCGGCGGCAAGTTCAAGCAGATGGCGCAGGGCAGCGCCGGCGTGCGCCGCATGGGCGCCACCGTCCTGGACCTCGCCTACGTGGCCTGCGGTCGGCTGGACGGCTTCTGCGGCGTCGCGCTCAAGCCCTGGGACATGGCCGCGGGCAGCCTGCTGGTGCAAGAGGCCGGCGGGCTGGTGGCGGACTTTACCGGCGAGCAGGGTTGGCTGGAGTCGGGCAATGTCCTGGCCGCCAGTCCCAAGATTTTCACGCAGATGCTCGGCGTGCTGCAGGGGGCCTGAACCCGCTCCCGAAGCGCCGCGCATCCCCTTCAGGCGCGACGCTGGTGTTGCGGCGGGGCCGGATTCCCGGCGTGCCCACTCGGGGTAACCGTTCCATGCGGCGCCTCGCGCGATGATCCCTGAAAATGGTCAGACCCGTCGGGCCTGGCCTTGCGCGCGCGGGGCCAACTTGTGGGTAGGCCGGGGGAGAGGGGGCCGCGGGCACTCGGGAAGGGAGCCGATCGGGTCTGTGCACGTATTTCAGCGCCCGCGCGCCGAACTTGCCATCGCCCACAAGAACTAAGGCGCGGGCCGCTTGCCGGATCGGTTCTTGCGTGACCGGCGTGTTGCGACGTTTCCATGTACGATTACCGGTCGTTAACTGCTGGAGTTGCCAATGGAGTGGCTGCTGGACCCCGCTGCCTGGGTCGGCTTGCTTACCCTCGTCATCCTCGAAATCGTTCTCGGGATCGACAACCTTATCTTCATTGCCATCCTGGCGGACAAGCTGCCGCCCGCGCAACGGGACCGCGCGCGCATCATGGGCCTGTCCATGGCGCTGATCATGCGCCTGGTGCTGCTGTCCGTCATGTCCTGGCTGGTCACGCTGACCGAGCCGCTTTTTTCGGTGGGCCCGCTGCATCCGTCGGCACGCGACCTTATCCTGATGGTGGGCGGTTTCTTCCTGCTTTTCAAGGGGACCATGGAGCTGCACGAGCGCCTGGAAGGCGGGGCGCAGGTTACCTATGGGCCGCGCGTCTATGCCAGCTTCTGGGTCATCGTCACGCAAATCGTCGTGCTGGACGCCGTCTTCTCGCTGGACTCCATCATCACCGCCGTCGGCATGGTGGATCATCTGGGCATCATGATGATGGCCGTCATCATCGCGATCGGCATTATGCTGGTGGCCTCCAAGCCGCTGACACGCTTCGTCAACGCGCATCCCACGGTCGTGGTGCTGTGCCTGGGGTTCCTGTTGATGATCGGCTTTTCGCTGGTTGCCGAGGCGTTCGGCTTCAAGGTGCCCAAGGGCTATCTGTACGCGGCCATCGGTTTCTCGGTGCTGATCGAAGCATTGAACCAGGTGGCGCGGCGCAATCTGCTCAAGCTGGACGCGCGGCGCCCGATGCGCGAACGTACGGCCGAAGGCGTGCTGCGCATGCTGGGCAAGCGTCCGCCCAAGCCCGCCATGGACGAGCCCGAGGCCGCGCAAACGCAGGAATTCCAGGATGCGCCGGCCTTTGGCGTGGAAGAACGCAACATGGTCAGCGGCGTGCTCACGCTGGCCGAGCGTTCCATCCATTCCATCATGACGCCGCGCACGGACATTTCGTGGATCGATATCGAGGATGATGCGGCCACCATGCGCGCGCAGATCGAGGCCGCCCCGCACACTTTCTTCCCGGTCTGCCGCGGCAGCCTGGACGAAGTCCTGGGCATCGGCCGCGCCAAGGAAATGATTGCCGACCTGATCACCGAAGGCAGCATACGCCGCAGCCGCCTGCGCGATCCCATCATCGTCCACGAATCCATCGGCATCCTGCGCCTGATGGATACGCTCAAGCGGGCGCGCGGCCAGCTGGTGCTGGTGGCCGACGAGTTCGGCGCCATCGAAGGCCTGGTGACGCCCATGGACCTGTTCGAGGCCATCGCGGGCGAATTCCCGGACGAGGACGAGGTGCCGGACATCGTGCACGAGGGCGACGGCAAGTGGAAGATCGACGGCGCGGCGGATCTGCGGCACGTCGAGCAGGTACTGGAAACCGACGGCCTGGTGGACGAGGCGCAGGATTACGCCACACTGGCCGGCTATCTTCTGTCGCGCTTCGGCCATTTGCCGCAGCCCGGCGACAACTGCGAATTCGTATCGCCGCATCAGCGCTACCGATTCGAAGTACTGCAATTGGACGGACGGCGTATAGCCTCCGTCGGGGTGGAGCGCCTACCCTTCGAGCTTTCGCCCGCCGACGAAGGCGCCACATCGTGATTCTTCGAGCCGCATCGTGACCGACTACACCCTGTACCTGATCAAGGCCTTCTTCCTGGGCATCATCGAGGGCCTGACCGAGTTCATTCCCGTATCCAGTACCGGGCATCTCATTCTCTTCGGCGATTGGATCAACTTCCAGTCGAGTTCCGCCAAGGTGTTCGAAGTGGTCATCCAGTTCGGGTCCATCCTGGCCGTCATGTGGATATTCCGGGAGCGTCTGTGGCGGCTGATCCACGGCACCTTCACCGGTGTGCGCAGCGAAATGATGTTCACGCGCAATCTGCTGGTGGCTTTCCTGCCGGCGGCGGTCATCGGCGCGATCTTCATCCACGCCATCAAGAGCTTGTTCTACCACCCCGGCGTGGTGGCGGTCACCCTGGTCCTGGGGGGGCTGGTCATGCTCTACGTGGAACGCCACACGCATCGCACGCGTGGGGCGGCCGCCGGGGCAGGCGGGGACGACAGCGCATCCGAGGCGCATGCCACGGCGCACCGGCTGGAAGACATTTCCTGGAAGCAGGCGCTGGGCGTGGGGGTGGCGCAATGCCTGGCGATGGTCCCGGGCGTATCGCGTTCGGGTTCCACCATCATCGGCGGCATGATCGCCGGCATCCAGCGCAAGACGGCGACGGAGTTTTCTTTCTTCCTGGCCATGCCGACGATGCTGGGCGCCGCGGTGTACGACTCCTACCGCAACATGAGCGTCCTCAGCCAGCACGACGTCGTGGGCATTGCGGTGGGCTTCATCGCGGCCTTCCTGAGCGCGCTGGTCGTCGTCCGCGCCGTGCTGCGCTTCGTGGCCAATCACACGTATCGCGTCTTCGCGTGGTATCGCATCGCGCTGGGCATCCTGGTCGCGGCGGTGCTGTTCGCCCGCTGACTTGTTTCGACGAGTCAGCGGCCGCGGTCGCCGCCGGTCATCAGGCGACTTCCAGATCGTAGAACTGCATCCCATCCCGGTCGATGGCCAGCCAGCCGCCGCGGGGAGGGCGGGCGTGGTCGCAATCCCAGTCGGGCAGGACCCAGCGTTCGCGGCGCTTGCCCGCCACTTCCAGCACATGGCGATCGGGCCGATGCGTATGGCCATGCACCAGCGTCGCCACGCCGGTTTCGCGGAACAGGGATGCGACCGCGTCCGGGTTCACATCCATGATGTCGGCCTGTTTCGCCTGCGTGGCGGCCTTGCTTTCGCCGCGCGCCTGTTGCGCCAGGGTCAAACGTTCCGGAATGGATTTGCCCAGGAATTCCTTCTGCCACGCGGGGTCGCGCACCATGGCGCGAAACGCCTGGTAGGCCTGATCGTCCAGGCACAATTCGTCGCCGTGCGTCAGCAGGACCGGGCCGTAGTCCGTGTCGAGCAGCGCGGGTTCCGGCAGCAGCCGCGCACCCACCGTTTCGGCAAGTTCGGTACCCATCAGGAAATCGCGGTTGCCGCGCCCCAGCCAGACGGGGATGGCGGCGGCCGTGGTTTTCAATGCCTGCAGGACCGACGCCAGCCAGAGCGGAGGCTGGCGGATGACATCGTCGCCTATCCACGCGTCGAAGATATCCCCGGGCAGCAGGAGCGCCGATGCTTCGCTCGCCGCGGCCTCCAGGAAGCTCAGGAAGGCTTCGGTGGTGGCCGGCGCCGCCGGCCCCAAATGCATGTCCGAAGCGACCCAGATCGTTCCGGGCAGCGTGATCTTATTCAACGACTTCGGCCTTCTCGATGATGACGTCCTGCGTGGGTACGTTCTGGTGGAAGCCGCTGTTGCCGGTCTTGACGGCCTTGATCTTGTCGATCGTGTCCGTGCCTTCGGTGACCTTGCCGAATACCGCATAGCCCCAGCCGTTGGCGGTGGGAGCGGTGAAGTTCAGGAAGTCGTTGTCGGCGACGTTGATGAAGAACTGCGCGGTCGCCGATTGGGGATCGCTGGTACGGGCCATGGCCACCGTGTACTTGTCATTCTTCAGGCCGTTGTTGGCCTCGTTTTCCACGGGGGCGTGGGTTTGCTTTTGCTTCATGCCGGGTTCGAAGCCGCCGCCCTGGATCATGAAGCCGTCGATGACGCGATGAAAGACGGTGTTGTTATAGAAGCCTTCCTTGACGTAGGTCAGGAAGTTCGCCACCGTCTTGGGGGCCTTGTCGGCATCCAGGGTGATGACAAAAGCGCCATAGTTGGTCGTCATTTTGACGCGGGGGGAAGCAGCCATGGAATGTTTACCTTCGGTGGTGTTGGTGGAGGCCGCGCCCGAGGGTGCGGCGCCGGCGGCCGCCGGCAGGATCGCGGCGAATGCCACGCCGCATGCCGCATAGCGCAGCACGCGCAGTACAGAAGCTGAAAACGTCATTGTCTGGTCGGTTCCTTCAACAGATTGTCGACGGCGCGCGCTTTGTTGCCGCTGCCGGTAACGCCGAGTTTGGCGGCTTCTCCATAGGATCGCTTGGCCTGGAGCAACTGCACGTCCGCCATGTTGGCACGCGCGGCCGCGTAATTCGGGTCGGCGACCAAGGCACTGCGCAGGGCCGTTTCGGCACGATCGATTTCGCCGCGCTTGGCGTAGATCACGGCCATGTTGTTCCAGGGTTCCGGCAGCTCCGGATAGCGTGAAGTCATGTGTTCATAAATATCCAGCGCTTCCTGTTCGCGGCCCAGGGCGGCCAGGACGCGCGCATGCTGGAATTCCAGCTGGACATCGGTGCCGCCCGGCGGGGGCGGGTTGGCGGTGTCGGCCAGGCGCTTTTCTATCATCGCCAGTGCCTGCTCGTTGCGGCCGGCGGTGATCAATTGCTCGATCTTGTCGGTGATCTGCGACGGCGTGGGTTGCAGGCGCGTGTCGACTCCGGGCTTGGCCGCTTCCAGCAGTCGTGCCAGCGCGTCCCAGCCGCCTTCGGGCGGCGGCTCGTCCAGCGTCGTTGCATTGCTGTTGCGGCCCGGGCCGCTCATGCCGCCGGGCATGCCCTGGGCCTGCGCCGAGCTTATGGGCAGCCACAATAGGACGGTGGCCAGCAGGGCCGGAAGGAGTCGTGTCTTGATGGTCACTAGGGTTTCCAGTGTAAGCCAGTCCACGCGTCATGCGCGCGCGCTCAGGCCGCTTGCTATACTTGACGACCGCCATTTTAGCCTTGGTTCAGTTTCTGGGCGGCAACCGCCGGTAAACGACGCGCTGCGCGGCCGGGCCGGGCAAGGGACTGGGCAAGGCGCGGGGCCATCGGTTGGGGCAAAGGCCGGCCGCCAGGACCGCCCCACGGCACCACCGGCGGGCAGGGATATGCCGGCCCATCCCATCCCCGCGATCGCGCCCGTGCCAGGCGCGTGGACGCGGCGATGGCGGCGTCCCGATACCGGCTCATCACTCTCATATTTATGCTGCACATCTACGACACGCTATCGCGCACGAAAGTCCCTTTCAACCCCGTCGAAGCCGGCCGGGTGCGCATGTATGTGTGCGGCATGACCGTCTACGATTACTGTCACCTGGGCCATGCCCGGATGCTGGTCGGTTTCGACATTGTGCAGCGCTGGCTGCGCGCCAGCGGCCTGCGGGTCGATTACGTGCGCAACATCACCGATATCGATGACAAGATCATCCGCCGCGCCGTGCAGACCAACCGCCGCATCGGCGAGGTAACCTCGTTCTTCATCGACGCCATGCATGCCGACGAGCGCGCGCTGGGCGTGCAGGCGCCGGATCACGAGCCGCGCGCCACCGCGCATATCGGCGAGATGCTCGACATCATCGGCAAGCTCGAGGACAAGGGTCTCGCCTATCGGGCCGATGACGGCGACGTCAATTTCGCGGTGCGCGGCTTTCCCGGCTACGGCAAGCTTTCCGGCAAGACGCTGGACGACCTGCGCGCCGGCGAGCGCGTGGCGGTCGCCGCCGGCAAGCGCGATCCGCTGGATTTCGTGCTCTGGAAGGCGGCCAAGACCGAGGAGCCGGACGACACCAAATGGCCGTCGCCCTACGGCATGGGGCGCCCGGGCTGGCATATCGAATGCTCCGCGATGAGCAAAAGCCTGCTGGGCCTGCCGCTCGATATCCACGGCGGGGGGCCGGACCTGAAATTCCCCCATCACGAAAACGAAATCGCGCAGACCGAAGGCGCTTTCGGTGGGGTGCTGGCCAATGTGTGGATGCATTGCGGGCCGCTCATGGTCGACGACGACAAGATGTCGAAGTCGCTGAACAACTTCCGCACCATCCGCCAGACCGTCGCCTCCGGCCCGCTGGACGACAGCAAGGCGGATTACGCCTTCAACGCGCGCGAAGCGGAAATGCTGCGTTTCTTCATCGTGCGCAATCACTACCGCAGCCCCCAGAACTACACGCCGGACAACCTGAACGACGCGCAAAACGCCCTGGACCGCCTGTACCAGGCGCTGGCCAACGTGGCGCCCGACGATCAGGGCGTGGATTGGAACGAGCCGCAGGCGCAGGCCTTCAAGGCCGCGATGGACGACGATTTCAACACTTCCGGCGCCGTGGCGGCGTTGTTCCAGCTGGCGGGCGACGCCAACCGCACCGGCAGCGCGCGCACGGCCGGGCAACTGAAGGCCCTGGGCGCCATCCTGGGCCTGCTGCAGCATGACCCCCAGGCCTATCTGCGCACGTCCACCCGCTACAAGCAGGGCGCTCCGGCCGGCGCGGCCGCCTCGACCGTGATGGACGACCAGGCCATCCAGGGCCTCATCGACGCGCGCGCCGCCGCCAAGCGCGATCGCGATTTCGCCGAAGCCGACCGCATACGCGGCGCGCTGCGCGAAGCCGGGATAGAGCTCGAAGACAAGCCGGGCGGCGTCACGAATTGGCGCCGGGTTTGAGCCGCATCCAGGAGCCGCCCGTCATGCCGTCCGCCGATACCGCCGTCAGCAAGCCCCACTATTGGGAAGATGCCGTTTCCCATCTGGTGCGCCGCGACCGCATTCTGAAAAAGCTCATTCCCCAGCATCCGGAAGTCTGGTTGACCCCGCTGGGCACTCCGTTCGTCACGCTGGCGCGTTCCATCGTCGGCCAGCAGATTTCCGTGAAGGCGGCCGAAGCCGCATGGCAGCGCTTCGTCCAGGCGACCGGGGCGCGGCCTTCGCCCACCGCGGTCCTGCGTGTCGGCGTGGAGGGGTTGCGCGAAGCCGGGCTGTCCAAGCGCAAGGCCGAATACGTGCAGGATCTGGCGCTGCATTTCAGCGAGCGCCGCGTCCATCCGGACCGCTGGCCCCTGATGGAAGACGAGGCGGTCATCGACGAACTGGTCGCCATCCGGGGCATCAGCCGCTGGACGGCGGAAATGTTCCTGATCTTCAACCTCCAGCGGCCGGACGTCCTGCCGCTGGACGACCTGGGATTGCTCAAGGCGATCTCGCTACACTATTTCAGCGGCGAACCCGTCTCTCGCTTCGAAGCGCGGGAAGTTTCGCTGGCCTGGCAACCCTGGCGTACCGTGGCAACCTGGTATCTGTGGCGCAGCCTGGACCCTCTGGCGGTCTAGGCCACGTCCCGATACCGCATGGCCCAACAACGGAACCACACCTACATGCGCAATACCTTCCTGGATTTCGAACAACCGCTGGCCGAGCTCGACAACAAGATCGAACAGCTGCGCTTCGTGCAAGCCGACTCCGCGGTCGACATCTCCGACGAAATCGCACGCCTGCAGCAGAAAAGCCAGGCCCTGGCCAAGGAAATCTACGGCAAACTGACGCCGTGGCAGACCGCATTGGTCGCGCGGCATCCGCAGCGTCCCTACACCATGGACTACGTGCGGGAGATCTTCACGGATTTCCATGAACTGCACGGCGACCGCATGTTCGCCGACGATCAGTCCATCATCGGCGGCCTGGCCCGCTTCAATGGCACGTCCTGCATGGTGATCGGCCACCAGAAGGGCCGCGACACCAAAGAGCGCGCGATGCGCAACTTCGGCATGCCGCGCCCCGAAGGCTATCGCAAGGCAATGCGCCTGATGCGCCTGGCGGAAAAATTCGGCATCCCGGTTTTCACCTTCGTCGATACCCCGGGCGCCTACCCCGGCATCGGCGCGGAAGAACGCGGGCAGTCGGAAGCCATCGGCCACAACCTGTACGCCATGGCGGAACTGCGCGTTCCCATCATCGCCACCATCATCGGTGAAGGCGGCTCCGGCGGCGCTTTGGCCATTGCCGTGGGCAACGCGGTCCTCATGCTGCAGTACGCCACCTATTCCGTGATTTCCCCCGAAGGCTGCGCGTCCATCCTGTGGCGCAGCGCCGACAAGGCGCCGGAAGCCGCCGAAGCGCTGGGCATCACCGCGCCGCGCCTGAAAGACCTGGGCCTGATCGACCGCGTGGTCAACGAACCCGTCGGCGGCGCGCATCGCGATCCGCGCGTCATGGCCCGGCTGCTGCGCCGGTCCCTGGGCGACACCCTGCGTCAGCTGTCCGGCATGAGCGCCGACCAGCTGGTCGAACAGCGCCTGCAACGCGTCCTGGCGTACGGTCGCGTCCAGGAAGCGCGCACCTGACCTTCCCGGGACCGCGCGCCATGGCCACCGGCGACGAATCCGACCCTGTTGGCCGCGCCAAGCCCGCATCCGGTCCCGAGGACGCGCGCATCGTGCTGATGCGTCCGCTGCGGCATGCGCTGTCGGCGGCCCGCGCGGAATCGATCCCCGTGGGCGTTGCCGTCAGCGGCGGCGCCGATTCCGTCATGCTGGCGGTCCATGCGGCCGAGGTGGCGCGGGGTATGGGCGTCCCGCTGCATCTTCTGCATATCCACCACGGCTTGTACGAACAGGCCGGCGACTGGGCCGATGCCGTGCGCCGGCTGGGCGAGGCGTTGCAATGTCCCGCGCACATCATGCGCGTCCAGGTGGCAGCCGGCGGCGGTACCGGCATCGAGGCCGCCGCGCGCCAGGCGCGCTACGCCGCGCTGGGGCAGGCGGCGGCGAGCCTGGGACTGCGCCACATCCTGCTCGCCCATCACCGTGACGACCAGGCGGAAACCGTCCTGCTGCGCCTGCTGCGCGGCGCCGGACCGGAGGGGCTGGCGGCCATGTCGCCAGCCACGGCGCGGGACGGCGTCGTCTACCTGCGGCCCTGGCTGGATATCCCCCGCGGCCGCATCCGCGACGCCGCGGCAGCCTATGCGGCCCGGCAAGGATGGATGCCGGTGCAGGATCCCTCCAATGCCGACGAACGCTACACCCGCGCCGCCCTGCGCAACCTGCTGGTGCCCGCCCTGGATGCGCGATGGCCCGGCTGGCAGGCCATCGTCGCGCGCCATGCCCGCCTGGCGCGGGAAGCCGCGCAGATCCTGGGCGAGGTCGCCAGCGCCGATTTCGCCGGGCTGGATCCCTCTGCCACGGGCGACAGCTTTTCCCTGGCGGCATGGCGATCCCTATCGGCCGCCCGGCAGGCCCACGTCCTGCGCTACTGGCTGGGACGGCAGGGCGCGCGCATGCCCACAGAGGCGCGGCTGGCGGAGCTGCTCAAGCAATTGCGGCAACTGCATAGCCTGGGGCACGACCGCCAACTGGTCTGGAACCATGCCGGCCACCGCGTGCGTTGCATCCGGGGACGGGTCAGCGTCGAGCCACGGGAAGCGGCCTGAACGCCGGACGGTGGCGGCTTGCCAACGGCGCATCGTGGACACCGTCCGGCCGCCTTTCCAGCGCTTTTTCCACGGCACGGTAAAATAGCCCACTTTTGCCTGCCGGGCATGACCGGCAGATTTCCAGCCAGAGTACGAGATGTCCCTGATCGTTCACAAATATGGCGGTACCTCGATGGGCTCGGTCGAGCGCATCAAGAACGTGGCGCGCCGCGTCGCGAAGTGGCATGCCGCCGGCCACAAAGTCGTGGTCGTGCCATCCGCCATGTCGGGTGAAACCAATCGCCTGCTGGGCCTGGCACGCGAGATCGCCCCGCAGCCTGACGGCCGCGAACTGGACATGATAGCCGCCACCGGCGAACAGGCGTCCAGCGGCCTGCTGGCCATCGCGCTGCACGCCGAAGGCGTGGAAGCGCGCAGCTACGCCGGCTGGCAAGTGCCCGTCCGTACCGACTCTGCCTACACCAAGGCCCGCATCACGTCGATCGACGATGCGCGCATCCGTGCCGACCTGGACGCCGGCCGTGTCGTGATCGTGACCGGTTTCCAGGGCGTCGATGACGAAGGGCACATCACCACGCTGGGTCGCGGCGGTTCCGATACGTCCGCCGTCGCCGTGGCCGCCGCCATCAAGGCCGACGAATGCCTGATCTACACCGATGTGGATGGCGTGTACACGACCGACCCGCGCGTCGTGCCGGAAGCGCGCCGCATGCCGGTGGTGTCCTTCGAGGAAATGCTGGAAATGGCCTCGCTGGGCTCCAAGGTCCTGCAGATCCGCTCCGTCGAGTTCGCCGGCAAGTATCGCGTCCCCACGCGCGTACTGTCCTCGCTGACCGACCCCATGATTCCGCTCGACGAGGAAATGCGCTCGGGCACGCTGATTACCTTTGAGGATGACGAAAAAATGGAAGCCGCCGTTGTCTCCGGCATCGCCTTCAGCCGCGACGAAGCCAAGATCACCCTGTTGGCCGTGCCGGACAAGCCGGGCGTCGCCTATTCCATCCTGGGCCCCGTCGCCGCCGCCAACATCGACGTCGACATGATCGTGCAGAACCAATCGGTCGCCGGCACCACGGACTTCTCCTTCACCGTCAACCGCAACGAATTCCTGCGCACCATCGACGTGCTCAAGCGCGACGTCATGCCCGCGGTGCACGCCCGCGAACTGGTCACGGACGACAAGGTCTGCAAGGTGTCCATCGTCGGTATCGGCATGCGCTCGCACGTCGGCGTCGCCAGCCTGATGTTCCAGACGCTGTCGAACGAAGGCATCAACATCCAGATGATCAGCACCAGCGAAATCAAGACTTCGGTGATCATCGACGACAAGTACATGGAACTGGCCGTGCGCTCGCTGCACAAGGCGTTCGGCCTGGACCAGGCGCCGGGCGAAAAGGCCTAAGGGTAGTGTTGAAACCCTGCTGCCGCCCGGCGCTGTTGCGGCCGGATGACAGCGAAACCGCGGTTCTTTATGCTAGAATCGCGAATTCTTCGGAGACGTGCCCGAGAGGCTGAAGGGGCTCCCCTGCTAAGGGAGTATGTGGCTAAAAACTGCATCGTGGGTTCGAATCCCACCGTCTCCGCCAAGAGCTTGCACAGACTTGGCTCGCATTGCCCCAAAACCCGCACAGCGTAAGGCTCTGCGGGTTTTTGTTTCCTGCTAACTTCACGGCACCGAATTTCGCCACAGCTGGCCGCGATTTCAGGCCAGCTGCCGTGTAGCCGACCTGGGCGTGGCTGGAGTGCGGCTGCCCCCACGTCATGCCATTGCCCAACGATACGACCAGGCACTCGACTTTCGGTGAGCATCATGGCGCCTAGGGCCGGGTGCTCAAGGGTGCCCATCATCCAAATCCGCTCGGCCGCCTCTTCTAAAATCCGGTTGCGCCTGCCTTGCTGTCAGTTTGCGGTGTTTCGCCATCTCCCTGCACGGTTCTCCTGTATTGGCCGGGCGCAACATCCATCACGCGCTTGAACGCATTGCTGAAGGCACTTTCGGACGCGTACCCAACCGTCGCCGCGGCCTCGGAAATTGAAGCGCCCGCCCGAAGTTCGCGGCGCGCCAGATACATCCGCCATTGGGTCAGGTAAGCGAGAGGTGGAATGCCCATTATTTCGCGGAATCGAACCGCAAGCGATGTTCTCGACATCCCGGCTTTTCTTGCAAGCTCTTCCAGGCCCCAGTTGTGGGACGGTTCGCCATGAATGCTACTGAGCACAACGGCCAGCCGTTGATCACCAAAGCCTTTCAACCAGCCACCATCGCCGTTTGACGCTTGAGCCAAATAGGCTCGCAATGTCTGAACGAACAATAATTGCGTT
The DNA here is from genome assembly GCF_057362025.1 of Bordetella sp. Taxonomy (NCBI): domain Bacteria; kingdom Pseudomonadati; phylum Pseudomonadota; class Betaproteobacteria; order Burkholderiales; family Alcaligenaceae; genus Bordetella; species Bordetella sp. The sequence continues at coordinate 176,509 of NZ_JBMQQZ010000003.1, forward strand.
ATCCCCGCTATGACGACGGCACCGCCGGGGCGTCCTCCTTTCATTTCCGACACCAGTTGTTCAAGCAACCAGGAAAGCGGCTCGGCTTCGCCCGTAGTTCCTCGCACATGAATGAGAGGCGGCAAACCGTTCAAGAGTAGCGATTGCCGATCGGCATCGACTTGCACTGTGCCGCCCAGCATGACGAAGTCGCGGCCTTGCCCAAGCTGAAACTCGCCGTCGTCATCTCTAACGAGAGGCGTGGTCGTTGCTCTCTGGATCAGGGATGCGGCGCTGGCCAGCGTCAGCGTGCGTGTGCCATTGGTGATCAAGACATCGCCCGCGTCCACCCTGGCCGGCTCGGACATGCCATCGATCGAATACCAGCAGCCTCCCTCTGTGACCGCGCAGAATTTGATCGCGTCCAGATTGGCGAAGCGGCGTGCCCAAGTTCCGCCAGCTACGACTCGCCCGGACAAGCGGCACCTCGCTTGAAGGAAATTCAGCAGGTCCGAGAGCGGATCGGCTAACAAAATTGAACTCTCGCGCATAAAAATTGAACGGATACGACTTCTTCGTACGTCGCCGACACCCTACCATGCAAAGAGGCTATTCGTCATTGGCAGAATTTTCTGACCTGGACAGGAGAAATCGTTGCCTCTCAATCACTATGTCACGCTCGGCCGTTCAGGCTTGCGCGTGAGTCCGTATTGCCTCGGAACCATGACCTTCGGCGAAGACTTCGGTTGGGGCGCAAGCTCCGAAGAGTCGTTCGCCATGCTCGACGAATATCGAAATCGCGGCGGGAACTTCGTGGATACGGCCAATATCTATACCGCCGGCCATTCCGAGCGGATCATCGGCGACTATCTCAAGCAGAACAAAGTCCGGCGCGACGAGATCGTGCTTGGCACGAAGTTCTATTGCAACCTATTTCCGGGTGACCCGAACGGTGGTGGCGCCGGACGCAAGGCGCTCGTTCAGCAGTGCGAAGCCTCGTTGAACCGGCTCCGGAGCGACTACATCGACATCTACTGGCTGCACAACTGGGATCGGATGGTACCGATCGAGGAAACGTTGCGTGGCCTCGACGATCTCGTCACGGCGGGCAAGATCCGTTATGTCGGGTTCTCGGATATCCCTGCCTGGAAGACGGCCGAGGCCCAGACGATCACTCGTTTCCGCGGATGGGCGCCGATCATCGCGCTGCAACTCGAATATTCGCTGCTGGAACGGACGAGCGAGGGCGAACTGTTTCCGATGGCGCAAGCGATGGGAATGGGCGTCATGCCGTGGTCACCGCTCAAGAGCGGTTTCCTGAGCGGCAAGTTTCGGCGCGGCGGTGCAGGCCAGATCGATACGAAGCGTACGAGCATGGTCGGCGTGCCGGGCGAGGCCGACTACGACATCATCGAAGCCGTCCTGGAGCTTGCATCGGAGCTTGGCATCAGCCCCGCGTCGGTGGCGCTGGCCTGGGTCCGCTTGCAGGCTGGGGTCACATCCACCCTGATCGGTGCCAGGCGGCTAGATCAGCTCAAAGCCAATCTCGATTCTCTCGAAGTGACGTTGTCCGCCGAGCATATCGGCAAACTCAGCCTGGTCTCCAAGCCGAAGCTGAATTTCCCGTCCGAGAACAACGCAACCCTGGCGCCGATGCTGGCGTTCTCCGGCATGACGGTCGATGGCCGAACCGTGCCGCCATTTTCCCGGGCCTGATGGAAGTGAGATGCCACGCCATCGCATGGGGCACCACGAACTTGGTTTGATCAAGGAAAAGAAGATATGGCAATGAGCACAGCACAAGCACCCATCGGTTCAGGCTTCAGTCGCGCCTCCACGACCGCCGACGTCATCAAGGGCATCGATCTGGTCGGCAAGGTGGCTATCGTTACGGGAGGTTATTCGGGCCTCGGGCTTGAAGCGGCACGCTCGCTTGCGTCTGCCGGTGCGCGCATCATCGTGCCGGCGCGTGATGTCGAGCGTGCGCGCAGAGCCGTCGCCGAAGTCGGTGGCGGTATGGAGGTTCAATCGATGGATCTCACCGATCCTCACTCGATCGATGACTTCGCACGCGATTTCGTTGAAACGGGCCTGCCACTTCATCTACTCATCAACAACGCCGGCATCATGGCGCTGCCCGAGCTGAAGCGCGACGCTCAAGGCAATGAACTTCAGTTTTCCACCAACCACCTTGGCCATTTCAGACTGGCTCTGCGACTTTGGCCGGCACTCAAGCGCGCCGGTGGCGCGCGCGTCGTATCCGTCTCGTCCGCTGGGCACCGCTTCTCGCCGGTCGTCTTCAACGACATCAATTTCGAACGCCGCGATTATGAACCTTTCAAAGCCTACGGTCAGTCGAAGACCGCCAACATCCTCTTCGCGGTTGGCCTCGATCGGCGAGGCAAGGACGAGGGCATTCGCGCATTCGCGCTCCATCCGGGTGGAATCGCGGGGACGAACCTCGGCACGCATGTGGGGGTGGAAATGCTGAAAAAGACCGGATTCGTCGATCAGAATGGGCGCCCGGTCATCGATCTGGCCCGTGACTTGAAATCGGTGCCGCAGGGCGCGGCCACCCATGTCTGGTGTGCGGTCAGTCCGCAACTCGATGGTAAAGGCGGGGTGTTCTGCGCCGATTCCGATATCGCTCCGATTCTGCCAGATGGCAACTCTTTCGGTCTGTCTGAAGATCGTGCCAATCGCGGCACTGGCGTCCTAGCCTATGCGGTCGACCCGGACGCGGCCGAAGAACTCTGGCGCAGAAGCGAGGAAATCACCAACGTCTCCATCCAGGGCTAGTCCCAATGCGACGAGGGTGCGCTTGCCCCTCGACACTGCGATTTACGAAAGGACCTGGAGAAATGAACACGCGACGCCTCTGTAGATGGAAGAAGACATCAAACGTTGGACAGCCAAGTGCAAAAGCGCGCTGGTGCTGGGCATCATCCAGGGCAAGACCAGCGTGCGCGTGGGTGGATATGTCTAATCGGTGCTTGATAAGTTGGAATAAGGTGTATTCCCGCGGATCGACGAGCGGCCGATAAGCCAAATCCAAGACCGACGTATGCAGGTGGTGCCATCGCCCTTAAAGAACGCCTTTTTCTACCGCCTCGCGCAGTACCTTATTCACACGAGTCTGCCAGCCCTTGCCGGACCGGCGCAAGTGTTCCATGACGTCCGCATCGACTCGCATGTTTAGCGTGGGGCGCGTCACCAAGACACGCGGCCGACCAGGGCGCGTGACTTTGGCAGCATTCCAATACGCGCGCACCGCGGCCTCGTCGTTCGGGTCGTAGGGGTCGGTTTTCGGATTATGGGGCACAGGTGTTTCCGCTGCCGCCTCCGCCTTGACCCGGTCCCAATCAGTTTTGCTGTGCTTCTTCATACAGCCTCCGTTCGATCTTTGACGCGCGGCGCAGGGAAATCGCACGTACCGAGTTGCCTCGAATCATGTACACCAAGACCAGGACAACGCCAGCCACTTCCACCATCGCCACGTCCATCAGCCGGTTTTCGCCCCCGCGCATTGACTGCAGCGTGACCTTGTTCGGCGCTTCGTAGACCAGCAGCGCATCGCTGAGCGATAGGCCGTGCTTGGCGATGTTGGCGGCGTCTTTGGCTGGATCGAACTCAAGATCCATAAAATAATTGTATGGGCAAAAATAATAGTTGTCTATGCATCAAACCTTGTCCTGACAGGGGGGCGTCCGCCGTTAACAGCGCCGCGCATCCCGCTGCCGGAAGCGAGCTTCGGCACAGGTGGATTGGATAAGGCACGGCTCATCGCGTGTCGTTCCAGTGCGTCATATAGGCCAAAAACTTGGCGATCTTTGTGCTGGCAGTGCCTAAACTCGCATGAACTTGGTTTTGCGGGTTTTGTTACCTGGTAGCCGGGACGCGCATACCGTGTCCTAGTCGATGCGATTGATCAGTGCCTGCTCATGCCTGAGCAGGACTGCACGGCGCGTCTTGTGTTCCTGTCATCTCTGGCAAGCCGCGGTAACAGTAGCGTTTAATGCCGTGGTTCCAGTACGACAAAATCGCCCAGGAAATCGGACTCCGGCCCGAGAGGGACGGATGGCGACGGCCACTTACTTGCGCATTGCTTTCAATGCGCGATAAGGAGCCCTCATATGTCTATTACCTCAGTCAATTCCAATCCCGGTCCTGCCTACGCCGGATACCAGGCCCCCACCGCGCCGCAGGGCGGCACGCTCGGCGCGGCAGAGGCATTCGCTTCCTACGAGGCGCCCACGGCCTCTTCCGCCCAACCGGACATCGGCCGGGGTGCATTCCTATCCAATGGAATGTGCGGCACGCCTTCTTACGAGACCGTGCAGCTGCAGGAAAAAGTCGGACTGATCAACCAGGCCCAACAAGCGGTGAAAACCCTGGTCAACCGTATGCGGCAGGACCCGACGCTGGGTCCGAAGTCCGCAGCGGCCCAGCGTGTCGGAACCTTGCAGGCCACATACGACTTTGTGATCTCCGAGACCAAGAAAAGCGGTCTCTACGGCACCCTGCAGCAGGCTGCCGTACAGCGGCTGAAGGATTCCGGCAACTACGAGGGCCTGGTCAGCCAGGTACGGGAGAAGGAAGCGGCCATGGGCCGCACGCGCGATCGCGCCTGGGCCGAAAGCTGGATCGAAGGCCAATTCGACTACGACCGCGTCGACGCCAATCATCAGGAAGGCCAGCTTTATTTCGATTTGCGCGCGGTCGATGGAGAAGTGCGGGCCCTTCCTGGCAATACGGGCGCCGCCGCTTTCTTCGGCTCCAAGGCAGACGTCTTTGCGCGTGGGCCATTCTCGATCGAATTCGGCGGGACCGTCAAACAGCCGCTCTATACGGTGGAAAACAGGATTACCGGTGAAAAGACCGCACCGCGAGCCTTCGATTCGCGCGGTACGGTGATAGAAGCGGACGGCCTGCGCGCCGAAATGTTCGGAACGCCGGCACCTGGCGATTCGTTTTCCATTTACAAACCCGCCCAAGGGTTCGGGCGGCAGTCCGAATATCAGGTGGGTCATCTCGATTCCCTAGATATGATCTCGGTGGAGAACAGGAAGATAGACCTGTTCAATGCCCTGTTTGGCCCCGCCATTCGCGACGGGGGAGCGAAGCTGCCCAGCAGCATCATCCAGAACTTCATCTATACGCCGGTTTGATGTTCTCCAGCGACGCAGCCCTGATCGGGTACCCCAGGCAAGCTTGCCAGTCCGGGCATGACGGGCCGCCGGACATGGCTGCGTAAGGAGATCCAGGCAAGAACCCGCATGGCATTGCGCCCTGCGGGTTTTTTTTGCGCCCCGGCCTGCTACGCGGAGTCCCGTTGCCGGTCTTCCTTCACAAGACCCGTAGCGATCGCCTAAGCCGGCAATGCCTTGCTCATGACCGCGCTGCGGTAGTTGGTGTGCTTCCATTGCGCGTACTCGATGAAGCGGTAACCGCGCGACGAATACCAGCGCCTGAGATGCGTGGCGGGTTCCGCCGTATCGAGGGCGATTTCGCGCGCGCCTGATTCCCTGGCGCGCTTTTCGGCCAGGGCCATCAGGCGGTTGCCCAGCCCGGCTCCCTGGATCAGGGGATCCACGGCCAGTTGTGCCAGGCTGGCGATATCCGGCTGGTCCAGCCATGGGCTGCCACGTGTGCGGTCCGTGGGCTTGAAAAGCACGGTGCCGACGATCGCGCCATCCAGCACTGCCAGATGGCATTCCCCCATGGCCATGCGTTGCCGCGTGATATCTACGGTCTGGTCGACGGCCATGTAGCGCAGGCCCATGTCGCCGAGCCGCGCATAGGCGCGGTGCAGCAGGGCGGTCAGCTCGGCGGCGTCGCGATCGGGGGATGCCAGGCGGAAATCGATGGCGTCGGGAAGCGCGGGGCGGGACGTGCGCGTGGCGGGCATGTTCATTTTCTTGAAGCCGGGCCGGGAGACTATGATTCTACTTTTCTTCTGTCCGGACCCCGACCATGTCTCAGTCCCTTGTTTCCATTACGCCGGATATCGCTTGCGGTAACGATCGGCCGTTCGTGCTTTTTGGCGGCATCAATGTGCTGGAATCGCGCGACCTGGCCTTGCGCTCGTGCGAGCACTACCAGAACGTCACGCGCAAGCTCGGTATCCCTTACGTTTTCAAGGCGTCTTTCGACAAGGCGAACCGCTCGTCCATCCATTCCTATCGCGGACCCGGCCTGGAAGAAGGCCTGCGGATATTCGAAGCCGTGAAAACCGAGTTCGGCGTGCCGGTGCTGACGGACGTGCACGAGCCCTGGCAGGCGGATCCGGTCGCCCAGGTGGTGGATGTCCTGCAATTGCCGGCCTTCCTGGCGCGGCAGACGGATCTGGCGGTGGCACTGGCCAGGACCGGCCGCGTGATCAACATCAAGAAGCCGCAGTTCATGAGCCCGTCGCAGATCCAGAACGTCGTCGAGAAAATCGTCGAGGCGGGCAATGAACAGATCATCCTGTGCGATCGCGGCACCAGTTTCGGCTACGACAACCTGGTGGTCGATATGCTGGGCTTCGGCGTGATGAAGAAAGTCAGCGGCAACCGTCCGGTGATCTTCGACGTGACGCACGCGCTGCAGCAGCGTGCCGCCGGCGCGGCGGCTTCGGGCGGACGCCGCGAGCAGGTCGTCGAACTGGCGCGCGCGGGCATGGGCGCGGGCCTGGCCGGACTGTTCCTGGAGGCCCACCCGGATCCGGACAACGCGAAATGCGACGGCCCCAGCGCCTTGCCGCTGGACAAGCTGGAGCCTTTCCTGACGCAGCTCAAGCGTCTGGATGATCTGGTGAAGTCTTTCGACCCGCTCGATATCGCCTGAGCGCGCGCCGCCTGGCGATGCCCGCGGCCCTGCGGGCTTATCGGGCGGCTTCCTCCATCTGCGCGGTCTCCTGGACGATCCATTCCTCGAAGGCCTTGATCATCGGCGTATCCTGCCGGCCCTTCGGGTAGGCCAGGTAGTAGGCGTTGGCGGTGTTCACCCGCAGCGCCAGGGGCGCCAGCAGGCGCCCGGTGCGCAGGTCGTCCTCTACGAAGGCGCGCTGCGCCATGACGATGCCCAGTTCGTCGGTGGCCGCCTGATAGGCCAGCGCGGAGTTCTCGAACTTCAGGCCGCTGTTGCCGTCGATGGTCGTTACGTTGGCGGCGGCCAGCCAGTCCGGCCAGTCCGACGCGCGGTGCATGGAGCACAACAGCACGAAACGCGAAAGATCCGCGGGCTCGCGCGGGGGAGGGGCGTTCCTGAACAGGCCGGGGCTGCAGACCGGCAGCAGGATCTCTCCGAACAGCTTGCGGCAGATCGCCCCCGGGATCGGCGCCGGCCCGGAATGGATGCACAGGTCGACTTCGTCGCGATCGAATTCCACTTGCTGGTGCGAGGTCGTGATGTGCACGTCGATGTGGCGATACAGTGCGTGAAAGCGCGCCAGCCGGGGCACGAACCAGCGAATGGCGAACGTGGGCGGCAGCTTGATGCGCAGGATGTTGTCGGTGGGCCGTGCCCGCAGCTGGCGCGTCTGCGTTTCGATCAGGTCGAATGCGGCGCGCAGGGTCGCCGCGTAGCTGGCGCCCTCGACCGTGGTCTCGATGCCATGGCGCAGGCGCAGGCAGAGCTGGACACCCAGCCAATCTTCCAACTGACTGACGTGGCGGCTGACGGCGCCCTGGGTGACGGAAAGTTCCTGGGCGGCGCGGGTCAGGCTGCCGTTGCGCGCGGTGGCCTCGAAGGCCCGCAACGCGTTCAAGGGTGGAAGGCGTCTGGCCATGTGCTCTGAGTTTTTCTCAAGGGACCCTGCATAAATTTTGGTTTGAAGCGCCAGGGCTTGCATTTATCCTAACGCAAAATCTCCGCGAAGAATAAAGCGGAAAACCGCACGGCAGGATCGCGCGGCGATGGATAAGCCGGGTTGCGCTGCAGCATCCCTGGAGGAGAAAAAATCATGCCACGCATCGCTGGCGGCGACGCCGCCCGGCCGCGTTCGAAGGTCCAGGACCCGCGGAGCGGGGGCGACTCCCCGCGGACCGTCTTCGATAGGATCTGGGACGCGCATCTGATCGATCGGCTGGACGACGGCCGCGACCTGGTGTTCGTCGACCGCCACGTGCTGCAGGAAACGACCAGCGCCGTCGCCTTCGCCGGGCTGGCGCGGGAAGGCCGTACCGTGCGGCATCCCGAACTGACCATCGCCACGCAGGATCACATCGTTTCCACCCGGCCGGGACGCGACGAGGACAGCTACCCCGGCGGCCGCGAACTGCTGACGCTGATGCGCGCCAATGCCTTGCAAGGCCATATCCGTCATTTCGGCATCGAGGATCCGCGCCAGGGCATCGTCCACGTCATTGCGCCGGAACTGGGGTTCGCGCTGCCGGGCAGCATCCTGGCCTGCGGCGATAGCCATACATCGACGGCCGGCGGGCTGGGGGCGCTGGGCATCGGCGTCGGCACCAGCGAGGTCGAACATGTCCTCGCCACGCAGACCCTGGCACTGGCGCGGCCCCGCACTATGCGCGTGCGGTTCCAGGGGCGGCCGGGTGCGGGTATCGCGGCCAAGGACCTGATCCTGCTGGCCATGGGCGCGCTGGGCGTGGCGGGCGGGCGCGGCTGCGCCGTCGAGTATGTGGGCGACGCCGTGCGCGCATTGCCGGTGGAAGGCCGTCTGACGCTGTGCAATATGTCCATCGAGCTGGGCGCGCGGCTGGGCCTGGTCGCGCCCGACGAGGCGACCTTCGAATATGTGCGGGGACGCGAGTTCGCCCCCGCGGGCGCGGCGTTCGAGCAGGCCGTGCGGGCGTGGCGGGCGCTGCGCAGCGATGCCGATGCGGTTTTCGACCGCGATGTGGCGGTCGACTGCGCGGACATGGCGCCGCAGGTCACCTGGGGTACGACGCCGGCCCATGTCGGCGGCGTGGACGGCCGTGTTCCCGACCCCGCCGGTTACGCCGACGCCAGGCAGCGCGAGAGCGTCGCGGCGGCCCTGGACTACATGGGTTTGACGCCCGGCATGCCGCTGGAGGGCATCCCCGTGGATGTCGCCTTCATCGGATCCTGTACCAATTCCCGTCTGTCCGACCTGCAGGCCGCCGCCGCCGTCGTGCGGGGCCGGCGCGTCGCCCCGGGCGTGCGCGCGCTGGTGGTGCCGGGCTCCATGGCTGTCAAGCGCGAAGCCGAGGCGCTGGGCCTGCATCGCGTGTTCCGCGACGCCGGGTTCGAATGGCGCGAGGCCGGCTGCTCCATGTGCGTCAGCATCAACGATGACATGGTGCCCGCCGGCGCGCGCTGCATCGCCACCAGCAATCGCAATTTCGAGAACCGCCAGGGGCCGGCCAGCCGCACCCATCTGGCCAGTCCCGCCATGGTGGCGGCGGCCGCGCTGCGCGGGCATATCGCCGACGTGCGCAAGGAGATGCTCCCATGAGACCGATCGCGCGTGTCCGCGCGTGTGCCCTGGGCAGGATGCATCCGGCGCATACGCGCGCGAGGGAGACGACGGCATGAGGCAACCGGTGCGCGAGATCGCGGGCGTCATGGCGGCGATGCCCATGGCCGACATCAACACCGACGCCATCATTCCGTCGGTATGGCTGCGTACCGCGACCGCCGACATGGGCAAGGGCCTGTTCGGCGGCTGGCGCTACGACGAACAAGGCCGGGAGCGGCCGGACTTCATCCTGAACCGCGAGCCCTATCGTCGCGCCCGCATCCTGCTGGCGGACGAGAATTTCGGTTGCGGCAGTTCCCGCGAAGCGGCGGTATGGGCGCTGGCGCAGTTCGGCATCGGCTGCGTGCTGGCGCCCAGCTTCGCCGACATCTTCTACGAGAACGCCTTCCGCAACGGCCTGGTGGCGGCGATTATCGACACCGGGGCCTTTCAGGCATTGCGCGCCGCGGCCCAAGACAGCGCCGAGCCCACCTGCCGCGTCGATCTGGCGACGCTGACCGTGACCGGCCCGGACGGCGCGACGCATCCTTTTTCCATCCCGGTCTCGCGCGCGCAGGCGCTGATGCGCGGTGACGACGAGATCGCCATGACCCTGTCCCTGTTGCCGGCCATCGAGGCGCACTATGAACGCCGGCGCGCCGAATCCGGCTGGTTGTTCCCCGCCGCGTTGCAAAGGAGTACCGCATCATGACCCGTCCCAGCCTGCGTGACGCGCTCAAGCGCGAAACGCCGCTGATCACGCCGCTGGCGCACGACGCGCTGTCCGCACGCATGATAGAGCAGGCCGGCTTCCAGGCTTTCGCGGTGGGTGGTTCCGCCATGCTCGCGGCGCGGCATGCGTATCCCGACATCGGCCTGATCGGCCTGGCCGATATGGCCGACGGCCTGCGCGACATCGCCGCCGCGTCGAGGCTGCCCTTCCTCGCCGATGCCGACGACGGCTATGGCGACGTCAAGAGCGTGGCGCGGCTGGTTGCGCAGTACGAGGCCATCGGCGTCAGCGGATTCCTGCTGGAAGACCAGAGCCGCGACCACAAGCAGCAGCGCGCCGACAAGGCGGCCCTGGTGGTGGACGAGGCCGTCATCGAAGCCAAGCTCAAGGCCGCGATGCAGGCCCGCCGCAATCCCGACACGTTCATCATCGGCCGCACCGATGCCTACGGTCCGCTGGGCCTGGATGCGGCGCTGCGGCGGGCCGAGCGATTCCTGAAGCTGGGCGTGGATGGCGTGTTCATCGCCGGCCTGCGCCGCGAGGAAGACTATCGGCGGGTCGGTGCGTCCTTGAAGGGCGCCTATCTGTCGGCGGCCATGTTCGAGGGCGGCGACACGCCCTGGCTCAGCCCGGCCGAACTGGGCGCGATGGGATACACACAGGTTTCGTATCCGGCCAGCCTGATCCTGCGGGTGGTGCGGGCCCTGCGCGACGGCCTGGACGCGCTGCGGCGCCATGCCGACGGCACGACGCCGCTCGCGCCCATGGCGGACGGCGCCGACGTGCGCCAGGCACTGGACCGCGCGACCGACCTGGCAGGCTGGCGCGCGATCGAGGGCAGCCAGCCGCCCCATCCGTGACGTCACTATCCACGCAGCAAACCAAAAGAACCGGAGGAGACCATGCAGAAACGATACGACAGAACCGCGTTGATACGGCGCGCCGGCGCGGCCTTGCTGGGCCTTGCCCTGGCGGGTGCCGCACAGGCCGAGGACATCGTCGTCAGCAACTACGGCGTTTCCGCCAATGGCATGCCATTCGCGGTGGCCATGGCCAAGGGCTTCTTCAAGCAGGAGGGCGCCAACGTAACCGGCATCCTGACCTCCGCCGGCGGCGGTACCACGCTGCGCAATATGCTGGCCGGCAATGCGCCGTATGCGGAGGTGAATCCCAACGCGGTCATCGCCGCCGCACAGCAAGGCGCCGACATCAAGATCGTCAGCGACAACGTCCTGACGGTGGCGGAGTTCGTGTGGGCGGTGAAGAAGGATGCGCCCATCCACTCCGTCAAGGACCTGAAGGGCAAGAAGATGGGCTACACCAACCCCCGATCCACCAGCCAGGCGCTGGCCACGCTGGTGCTGCAATCCGGCGGGCTGAAGACGGAAGACGTCGAGCTGGTCAAGACCGGCGGCTTCGGCGAAGGCATTGCCGCGCTGGATACCGGCCTGGTGGATGTCACCCCGATGCCGGAACCGCTATGGTCCAAGTATCGCAACAAGTACCGCGCCATCGCCGTGGCCCAGGACATGCTGCCGCCTATCGCCAATGTCATCGGGATCGCCGCCGGTTCGGGCGTGTCGCCGGAACGCGAGGCCTTCATCAAGGGGGTGATCCGCGCGCGCCGGCTGGCGGTCGAGTATATGGAAAAGCATCCAGACGAATCCGGCGACATCGTCGCCAAGGTGTACAACCTGGAGCCGGCCGTCGCGCGCGCGGCCGTGCGCAACCTGGTCGCCAGCCGCACCAATGGGATCCCGTACTGGGGAGCCGGCGAGATCCATATGGACGGCCTGAAACGCGCGGTCGACGTGCAGAAAATGGTGGGCGCCATCAAGGGCGATGTCGACCTGGACAAGCTGATCGACACGCGCTATCTGCCCGACGACCTGAAGAAGGTGAAGTAGCCATGTCACGCGTCGCGCAAGTCTATCCGCATGCCTTGCCCGGCCGCCGGGCCGGCGACCCCAGGACCGGCGCGCCCGCGGCCGTCCACGTTTCCATGCGCGGCGTGGACAAGCTGTTCGCGCGGCCGGCGGGCGGTCCCGACGATACGCTTCACGCGCTCGGACCGATAGATTTGGAGTTGCGCCAGGGCGAGTTCTTTGCCGTGGTGGGGCCGTCCGGCTGCGGCAAGAGCACGCTGCTGGAGCTCGTGGCGGGGCTTTCCACGGCCACGCGCGGCGAGGTGGCCTTCGAGGGCGAGCCCATCGTCGGGCGCATTCCGGACGGGGTCGGCGTGGTGTTCCAGGAGGACGCGTCCTTTCCCTGGCTGACCGTGCGCGAGAACATCGCCTTCGGCCTGCGCCGCCAGCGCATCGAGGCCGCGGAAAAAGCGCGGCGCGTGGACCGCGCGCTGGCGATGATGGGACTGGCGCCGTTCGCGCAAAGCTATCCCGCCCAGCTGTCCGGCGGCATGCGCCAGCGCGTTTGCATCGCCCGTACGCTGGTGACCGAGCCGCGCCTGATCCTGCTGGACGAACCCTTCGGCGCCCTGGACCAGCAGACCCGCCTGCTGATGGGCGACGAGGTCCTGAATCTCTGGCGCAAGACCGGCGCGACGGTGTTCCTGATTACCCACGCACTGGACGAGGCGGCGATGCTGGCCGACCGGATCGGTGTCATGTCGGCCAGGCCGGGAAGATTGATCGATATCGTCGAAACCGGCTGGCCGCGCGATCGCGACAGCCGCATCGTGCAGGACGAACGCTTCGGCGCCATCACGGCGAGGCTGTGGCGCGCGCTGCGCGAAGAGTCCATGAAATCGATAGGCGCCATGGCGCCCGGAGGACAATCGTGAACCGGGCCCGCGTCTGGCGCATCGCCATCCTCCTGGCTTGCGTGGCGCTGCTGGAAGCGCTTTGCCTGACCGGCGTCATCGACAAGCTGACCATGCAGCCGCCGCATCGCATGATCGTGGACCTGGTCAACATGCTGGTGTCGGGTTCGTTGAACGGCGCCATCGCCAAAACGCTGGGCAATGCCGCCGTCGCGTTCGTCGCCGCGGTGGTGCTGGGCGTATCGGGCGCCATCGTGATCCACCGGCTGCGTCGCGTGCGGGACACGCTGGAACCGCTCTTCGCCACGTACTACGCCATTCCGGTGTTCGCCTTCTATCCGCTGCTGATCATTGTCTTCGGCCTGAATGCGGCGCCGCAGATTTTCATCGGCGCGATGCTGGGCGTGGTGGCCGTGATCGTCAACACCCTGAACGGGCTGGACCGCGTGCCCGGCGTACTGCTGAAGACGGCGCGCGTGCAGCACATGGGCGTGCGCGAAACCGCCTGGCGCATCACGCTGCCGTATGCCGCGCCGTATATCCTGACCGGCGCGAAGCTGGCGGTGGCCTATTCGCTCATCGGCATCATCGGGGCGGAGTTCATCATGTCCAACGGCGGCATGGGCTACGAAATCAGCTTCGCCTACAACAACTTCGACAACAAGACCATGTACCCGCTGATCCTGCTGATCCTGCTGGTGTCCGTGTCGGTCAATATGCTGTTCGCGCGCTGGGAGAAGGCGATCCTGGCGCGCAGGGGATTGCGATGAACCGCCGGCCTTCCATCCTGCGCAATACCTTCACCCTGCTGGTCGTGGTCGTGGCCGCCTGGCAGATACTCTACTGGCTGGTGGGCGACGTGGCCCTGCGTTCGCCGGCGCAGACGCTGGAATTCGCGCTGCGCTTCGTGACGACGGCGCAGTTCGGCGCGCACCTGGCCGAAACGGCACGGGCCTTCGGGATGGCGCTGGCGCTGGCCGTGACCATCGGCCTGGCGATCGGCTTCGTGCTGGGCGGGCACCGCTTCCTGGGCGAAGTATTCGAGCCGATGCTGATCGCGCTGTATTCGATCCCGAAGATCACCCTGTATCCGATCCTGCTGCTGGCCTTCGGACTGGGCATATCCTCCAAGGTGGCGTTCGGCACCATCCATGGGGTGATCCCCATCGCGCTCTTCACGGTCAACGCGGTGCGCAATGTACGCGCGGTACATCTGAAAACGGGCAGGGTCATGGGCCTGGCGCCGTGGGACATGGTCACGCGCATCATCTTCCCGTCCGCGTTGCCGGAAATCTTCGCCGGATTGCGCATCGGTTTTTCGCTGACGCTGATCGGCACCTTGCTGGGAGAAATGTTCGCTTCCCAGCGCGGGCTGGGGTTCCTTTTGATGAGCGCCATCGGTCTGCACAACGTCGACCTGATCATGACCTTGACGGTGCTGCTGAGCCTGTTCGCCGGGACGGCCAGCGTGATCCTGCTGGCGATCAATCAGCGGCTGCGAGCCAGGATCAGCCCCTAGGGTTCTGCGGAAGCCCGCCGGCGGCGCGGCGGACTGGGGCAATTTGTCCAGTCACCCGTGCGAAGATTCGCGGGTACACTGGCGAACGAATCTCATTTCGCAAACATGGCCCGTCACCTTCGCCGACAATCGACCGCCTGGCTTGGCCTGTTCGCCATGTGCCTGATCGCGTTCGCGCCGACGGCAAGCCATTTCGTCCGCGCCGCACGGACCTTCGTCCTGCCCGTCTGCACGATCGACGGCCAGGGCGAACACACGGTCAGCCTGTTTGCGGTCGACGCGCGCTCCGGCGGTGTCGCCGCGATGGCGATGAATGGCATGAAAGACATGCCGGGCATGCAACACGGCGCGGCGACGGGCGACAGCGGCGGCCATGCCGATCATCGCTCGGGGCCCATAGACGATTGCGGTTATTGCGATCTGTTCAACCATGCGCCCGCGATATCCATGGTGCCGCCCGCGCCGCTCACGCCGCTTTTGCTGCTGTTCGGTACGCTCGTATTGCCGGCCCTGACGCGCTATACGCCGTTCGGCGCCTTCCCCTCGGGCCGCCCGCGCGCCCCGCCCGCCATTTCCTGATCCCCGTCTCGCGATCCGATTGCCGCCGCCTCTTTCGGCGTCCGCGTTCGTCTTCCCATTTCGATATCAGGAACTCCGATGTCCTATCCTGCCTTGCGGCGCGCGCTGTCCTGCGCGCGCCTGGCGGCGGGGCTGGCCGGTGGCGGCATCCTGCCGCTGCTGCTGCCCGTGCGCGCCTGCGCCGCCGATGCCACGCCCGCCTTGTCCCCCGCCGTCGGCGTGGCCCCCGATACGCGGCCCGCCTTTCCCCCGCAAGCCCCGACCGGCAATGCGGCCGCCACCATGCCTGCCGGACCGGTGCCCGGCCATCCGGCGCCATCCCTGCTTCCGACCGTCAGCGTGACCGCCGACGCCGGCGATGCGCCCGCCTTCGATCCCGACCTGCCGGCTTCGGTGGAGTCCGTCTCTCGCGAGCAGTTCGGGAACTGGAACGTCGTCAATAGCGAGGACACGCTGAAGTACCTGCCCAATCTGGCGGTGCGCAAACGCTTCATCGGCGACCAGAACGCCCTGATCGCCGTGCGCGGCACCAGCAATAGCCAGAGCGCGCGCGGCCTGGTCTATGCCGATGGCCTGCTGTTGAGCAATCTGCTGGGCAACAGCTTTAGCTTCGCCCCGCGCTGGTCCATGGTCGCGCCGGACGAGATCGACCGCGTCGACGTCATCTACGGCCCTTATTCGGCGCTGTACCCGGGCAATTCGCTGGGCGCCACCGTGCTGATGACCACGCGCATGCCGGAATCGTTCGAAGCCCATGCGGACGTGAAGGGGTATACGCAGCACTTCGATCTGTTCGGCGTCGATCGCGATTTCTCGGGCGGCCAGACCTCGGCCTCCTTCGGCGACCGGGTCGGGAAGTTGTCCTATCGCCTGGACGCGGGCCATCTGGAGAACACCAGCCAGCCGCTGCAGTTCGCCACGCTGCCGCGTTCGACCACGCCGGCCCGCGCCGGCGATACGCCCGTGACCGGCGCCCGGTTCTACGACAACCAGACCGGCGCGCCCACCGTCGTCTTGGGCGTGAACGGCGAGGGCATCGAGCGCACCGTGGAAGACCAGTTCAAGCTCAAGCTGCGATACGACTTCACGCCCACGCTGCAGGGGGGCGCGACGGTGGGCTATTGGCGCGATCGCTACCGCAGCGATACCTCGACCTTCCTGCGCGATCCGGCTGGGAACAAGGTCTACCAGGGCACGGTCGACATCGGCGGATACGAGTACGCGATCCCCGCATCCGCGCTGGCGCCCAGCCGCGGCGACAGCGAGAACTGGCTCTATGGCCTGTCCTTGAAAACACGCAATCCAAGCGGCTGGAACGGGGAAGCGATCGCCTCGTATTACGACGTTGCGCGCAATGTCGCCCGCAACGCCGGCCAGGGCGGCCCGGGGGATGGGCCGGGCACCGTCACCTACGGCGATGGCACGGGATGGAAGACGCTGGACTTGCGGTCGACGTATACCCGGCCGGCATCGGCGGCGGGCCTGTCGGCCCACGACCTGGCGTTCGGCTACCACGTGGACAGCTATTTTTCCGATAGCAGGACCTTCGCGACGGACGATTGGTCGGATGGGAGCGCCGGTGCCTTCGCCAACGCCTTCAAGGGCAACACGCAGACGCAGGCCTGGTATGCCCAGGATGCTTGGCGTTTCCTGCCGCGCTGGAAATTCGTCTACGGATTGCGCTATGAGGACTGGCGCGCCTATGGCGGTTCGCAGGCGGTGGGCAGCGTGCGTGCGCCGTATCCGAATGCCGATCAGCGCCATGCATCGCCCAAGGCATCCTTGTCCTTCGATGCGACGGACGACCTGACGCTGCGGGCTTCCATCGGCCGCGCCTACCGCTTTCCGACCGTGGGGGAATTGTTCCAGGGCAAGATCAACGGCTCGACGCTGATCAACAACAACCCGGACCTGCAGCCCGAAAACGACTTGTCCAAGGAGCTGACCGCGCAATGGACGGGCGACAGCGGCGTGTTGCGCGTGTCGCTGTTCCAGGACGATGTGAAAAACACCATCTTCAGCCAGACCGACACCACGACGATTCCCAATGTGACCAGTTTCCAGAACATCGACAAAGTGCGCTCGCGTGGCGTCGAAACCGCTTACCAGGGGCAGGACGTCGGTGTCCGCGGGCTGGATCTCATCGCCAATCTCGCCTATACGCAGTCGAAGATACTGGCCAATTCGCAGAACCCGGCGTCCGTGGGCAAATACTTCTATCGCATTCCGCTGTGGCGCGCGAACCTCGCCGCGACCTATCGCTTTGGCGACAAGGCCGCGCTGACCGGCGCGGTGCGCTATTCGGGACGCCAGTACAACACGCTGACCAACACGGACAGCAATCCGGATGTGTTCGGCGGCACCAGCACGTATACCGTCGTGGATGCCAAGTTCACCTACCGGTTGAATCGCTATAGCGAGGTCAGCGTGGGCGTGGACAACCTGTTCGACCAAAGGTATTTCGTCTATCACCCGTATCCCGGGCGCACCTTGTACGTGGAGATCCGCCTGCACCTGTAGCGGCGGCCGCGCGCCGCGCGCATGGCGGTCCCGCTTCGTCCGCGCCGTGCGCGGCGGCGCGCTGCCGGCTAGGGTATCCACCAATCCGTATTGCATTGACAGCGGCACGTGGCAGTCCGGATAATTTGTCGCAGGCTCGGGACAATATTGTCACGAGCCGACGCAGCAGGATTGCTGCGCAAACACAGGCTATGAAAGCCCTCGCATCGCGCTTCCAGCGTGGTCGAGGGCTTTTTTATTTCCGGGCCGCCGCAAGACTATGCCTCCTTGCGGCAGCGAGCCGGCTTGCCGGCGCGGCGCGGAGGCATCTTTCGTTTCTGGAGTTTCCATGTCGTCTTTGGCTTCCGCCGGCGAGCGCGTATTCCCGGACACCATCGTGGCCGCCGTGCAGATGGATTGCCGCATCGGGCAGAAGGACGCGAACGTGGCGCGCTCGCTGGCGTTGATCGAGCAGGCCGCGGCGCAAGGCGCGGTCATTGTGGTGCTGCCCGAGCTGTGCAACACGGGCTATGTTTTCGACAGCCGCCCCGAGGCCTTCGCCCTCGCGGAAAGCGTGCCGGACGGCCCCACCGCCCAGGCCTGGATCGCGGCGGCGGCGCGCCTGGGCATCCATATCGTGGCGGGCATCACGGAGCGCGCGGGCGATCGCCTATACAACGCCGCGGCCGTCATCGGCCCGCGCGGCTACCTGGGCACCTATCGCAAGCTGCATCTGTGGGGCGAGGAGAACCTGTTCTTCGAGCCCGGCGACCTGGGCTTGCCCGTCTTCGATACGGAGCATGGCCGGCTGGGTGTGGCGATCTGCTATGACGGGTGGTTTCCGGAGGTATATCGCCTGCTGGCCCTGCAGGGCGTCGATATCGTCTGCATGCCGACCAACTGGGTGCCCATGCCGGGACAGGATCCGCGCCACCCCACCATGGCCAATACCCTGGCAATGGCCGCGGCCCACAGCAACGGCCTGAGCATCGTTTGCGCCGATCGCGTGGGTGTGGAGCGCGGCCAGCCGTTCCTGGGCCAGAGCCTGGTGGTCGGCGCCCAGGGCTGGCCGCTGGCCGGCCCGGGCACCCCCGACCAGGAGGAAATCCTTTGCGCGGCGGTCAACCTGAAGCGCTCGCGCGCCGCCCGCCATCTGAATCCCTACAACGTCGTGCTGCGCGACCGGCGCGACGATCTTTATCGACTCGTACCCGGGCCCGGGCAGACGCGTCCCGGCTAGCGCGGTCCGCGCGCATATCCGGTCCGTTTCGCGTGATACAGCGCGATGCGGCGCGGTTCGCCGCCGCGTGGCGGTCCGACCTTGTTTTCTACACAGGACAGAAGATGAAAACCACAGCTACTTTCCTTGCCCCCGCCGTCCTGGCCTGCGCCAGCCTGCTGGCCGTGGCCCAGGCCGCCGAACCGATCCGGATCGGCGTCGCCGTCGGCTTGTCCGGCGCCAACAGCGTGGTCGCGCCGGCGGCCGTGCAATCCTCGCAATTGGCCGTCGACGAAATCAATGCGTCCGGCGGCATCCTGGGCCGCCAGGTGCAACTGGAGATCGCCGATGACGGCTCCGGCGCGGTCGGCGCGCAGAAGGCTTTCGATACGCTGGTCTTCCAGAAAAAGGTCGACGCCGTGATCGGTATGGAAACCAGCGCGGCGCGCAGCGCCGGCCTGCCGGTGGTGGCGCGCGGCAAGACGCCGTATATCTACACCTCGTTCTACGAAGGCCGCTCGTGCAGCAAGTGGCTGTACGTCAACGGGTGGGTGCCGGAACAGCAGGTAGCTCCGGTGGTGGACTACTTCACCGCGCATGAGAAAGCCAAGACCTTCTTCCTTGTCGGCAGCGATTACTCGTTCGGCCGCGGCATGCTGGCCTTCACGCGCAAGTACATCGAACAGAAGGGCGGCAAGGTGGTCGGCGAGGAATACCTGCCCATGGACGGCAGCGACTGGACGGCGGTGATTTCCAAGATCCGCGCCGCCAAGCCCGACGCGCTGATCAGTTCCACCGCGGGCGGCGCGCCCAATGTATCGCTGGCCAAGCAGCTGAAGGCGGCCGGCATCGCCATCCCGTACGGCAACCTGGCGATCGACGAAGGCACGGCCAGGACGATGGGCGACGTGGCCTCGGGGATGTACCTGTCGGCGTCCTACCTGACCAGCATCGACAACGCCCAGAACAAGCGCTTCCTGGATGCCATGCACAAGAAGTTCGGCGCCGAGCTGAAAACGCCCAATGAACTGTCCGAACCCCAGTACGAAGCCTTTTTCCTGTACAAGGCCGCGGTGGAAAAAGCCGGGACGACGGATTCCGACAAGGTCATCCCGGCGCTGGCGCAGGTGTCGTACGACGGCCCGCGCGGGCCGGTCAGCATGAACAAGAGCCGTCACGCCGCCCTGAACATGCACCTGGGCCAGATCCAGGCGGATGGATCGGTGAAGATCCTGCAAACCTTCACGGCGGTCGATCCGGGCCCGCAATGTCCCAACATCAAGTAATGCGTCCGGCAACCCGGAGGCGGATGGCGCAAGGCGCACTGGACCACTGATATGGACCTACTACTCGATGTGCTGACAACGACAGCGATGCTGTTCGTGGTGACGGCCGGGCTGATGGTGATTTTCGGCGTCATGAAGATCGTCAATTTCGCCCATGGCGCCCTGATTACCCTGGGCGGCTACGTCAGCTACGTCGTCACGCGGCTGGGCCTGGATCCGTGGCTGGCCTGGCCGCTGGCCGTGCTATGCGGCATCGTGGCGGGGATGGCGGTGGAATGGCTGGTCGTGCGCCCGCTGTACCGGCGTCCGCTGGATGCGATCCTGGCGACCTGGGGGCTGGGGATCGTCATCGGGCAATTGATCGTGCTGGCCTTCGGGCGCGAAGTGCAGTTCGCCGATGCGCCGCTGTCCGGCATCTGGACCGTGGCCGGTACCGGTTATTCGGCGTATCGCATCGTCCTGATTCCGGCGGCGCTGGCGCTGTGGGCGTTGCTGGCCGGCCTGCTGAACGGCACGCGCTTCGGCGTGCGCACCCGCGCCGTGATCATGAACGAACCGCTGGCCAGCGGACTGGGCATCAATGCCGCGCGCATCCGCTTCGTCACCTTCAGCCTGGGCGCGGGCCTGGGCACCCTGGGCGGCGCGCTGGTTACCCCGCTATCCAGCGTCGATCCCAATATGGGCGTCGGCTGGCTGATCAGCGCCTTCATGCTGGTGATGGTGGCGGGGCATTCGATCACGAGCCTGTTGCTGACCTGCCTGGTATTCGGCGCTTGCCAGGTATTGGTCAGTATCTATGTGAACCCGGTCCTGGGCGGCCTGACCATCGCGGTGCTGGCGGCGCTGACCTTGCGCGTGCGGCCGAAGGGATTTGCCCATGAGTGATGCAATGAGCGATCGTACCGGCGCGCCCGGCACCCGGGCGGCGCGGTCGCCGGCGTCCGGCAGGGGCCTGGGCGCGCTGGCCGTCGCGGGACTGGTGCTGGTGGCCGCCGGGCCTTTCCTGTTCGACACCTATTTGCTGAACGTCCTGATCAAGGCGTACTTCTTCGCCATCGCCGCCCTGACCGTCGACCTGTTGTGGGGCTACACGGGGTATCTGACCTTCGGCCAGTCGGCCTTCTTCGGCATGGGTGCGTATGCCGCGGGACTGGCCTTTACGCACTACGGCTTTTCGCCGGGCGTGGTCGCGCTGGCGCTGCTGGCCGCGGTCGCCGCGACGGCGGTGATGGCGGCCGTCGTGGGCTGGCTGTCCTTTTATCGCGGGGCGTCGCCGTTCTTCGCCACGGTGATATCGCTCGTACTGCCCATCGTCCTGACCCAGTTGGTGCTGACCGGCGGGGAATGGACGGGCTCCAGCTCCGGCCTGACCGGCTACGACAGTTTCGATCTCTCGCTGGCGGGCTGGTACTGGGTCGCCGGAGCCGCCCTGGCGGTCGCCGCGGCGGCGGGGTGGCTGCTGGTACGCAGCGATGGCGGCCGCGTCCTGACGGCGATCCGCGACAACGAGACCCGCTGCGAATACCTGGGCCTGCGCGTATCGCGCGTGCGCATCCTGCTGCTGGTGGGGATGGCGGTCGTGGCCGGGCTGGCCGGATTCGGCTACGGCGCCTTCAGCGGCGTGGTAGCGCCGGAGCTGACCGGCTTCGTGCTGGGCACGGAACTGATTGTCTGGGTTGCGCTGGGCGGAAGGGGAACCTTGTGGGGGCCGCTGGTGGGCGCGGTGCTGATCAACGTGGCCAGTGCCTACCTGAGCGGCAGCATGCCCTTCGCGTGGCAGTTGATACTGGGCGTGGCATTCGTCGCGGTGATCCTGTTGCTGCCCCGCGGCCTGGTGCCGCTGTTGCTGCGCCCGTTCGGCCTGGGCCGGCTGGCACCGCGCATCCCCGTGCTGCAGGCGCGCGATGTCGGGCAGCCTGACCGGGCCGGCCCGCCGGCGCTGGATATGCGCGATGTCAGCCGGCACTTCGGGTCCCTGCAGGTGCTGCGCGGCATTACGCTGACCGCGCGGGCCGGGGAGCTGGTGGGGCTGATTGGCCCCAACGGCGCGGGCAAGACCACCCTGATGCGCGCGCTGAGCGATGGCGCCGAGCGTAGCGGCGGCACGATCTCCCTGTGCGGACACGACATCGGCCGGCAACCGCCGCAGGATTGCGTGCGCGACGGTCTGGGACGCAAGTTCCAGAACGCGAATATCTTCGACACCTTGACCGTTGCGGACAGCCTGCGCATCGCGGGGTCGCTGCATGACAAGCCGTCGCTGTGGCGGCGGTCGGATACGCTGCGGCTGCCCTCCTATGCGCTGGAGGTCCTGCGCGCGACGGAGCTCGATCGCAAGCTGGGCTCGGTCGCGCGCGACCTGTCGCATGGCGAGCAGCAGGCGCTCGAACTGGCCATGGTGCTGGCCCTGGCGCCGCGCATCGTGCTGCTGGATGAACCGACGGCGGGCTTGAGCCGGCATGAACGCGCCCGTATCGGTGAAATCCTGGCTTCGCTGGCCCATCGCCACGGCCTGTGCTGCCTGCTGGTGGAACACGACCTGGATTTCGTCGAGCAGGTCGCCACCCGCATCGTCGTCCTGCACCAGGGCGCCATCGTCATGGACGGCAGCTTTGCCGACGTCGTCGGCTCGGAGCTGGTCAAGACGATCTACGCCGGCACGGGGCAGGGGGACGCGATGAGCGACAGGGGAGGACACCAATGAGTTTATTGAAACTCGATGGGGTGACCAGCGGTTACGGCGCCTCGGTCGTGCTGCGCGGCCTGTCGATGGAAATCGGCTCCGGCCAGGCGGTGGCCCTGCTGGGCAAGAACGGCATGGGCAAAAGCACCTTGCTGAAGACCGTTATGGGCTATCTGCCCAAGCAGTCCGGCACCGTGGCGCTGAACGGCGAGGACATCACCCGGCTGGCGCCGCACCGCGTGGCGCGCAAGGGCGTGGCCTATGCCGCCCAGGAACAGGCCATCTTTACCGAACTGAGCGTGCGCGACAATCTGCGGCTGGGCCTGGCGCGGGAAGCGGACTTCCCCGAGCGGTTCGCCGCCATCGAGCCCCTCTTCCCGGTGTTCAAGGACAGGCTCCGGCAGCCCGCCGGCACGCTGTCGGGGGGCGAGCAGAAGATGCTGCTGGTGGCGCGCGCGCTGATGCTGCGTCCATCCGTTATCCTTCTGGACGAAATCACCGAGGGCCTGCAGCCTTCGGTGATCGACCGCCTGGCGCAAGCCCTGTTGTGGGAGCGCCAGGAGAATGGCACGACGATGCTGCTGATCGAACAGAATGTCGCCTTCGCGCTGCGCGTGGCCGACCGCTACCTGGTCCTGAAGCAGGGCGAGATCGTCGAAGAGGGCGACGCCCGCGATGAGGCGGCGGCCGAAACGATATTTGCCCATCTGCGTGTCTAGGGCCCCAGGCCAGGCAATAAGGCCTGGCCCAGGGTCCCGGCGCGCGGTGGGCCAGGATGGAACTATGACTGCAACCAGGGGATCGTCGGCGGACTGGCGGATCGGCATACTGTTTTCGCGGACAGGCGTGACGCGAGTCACCGGCTCGGAACATTTCCTGGGCACCGCGCTGGCGGTCGAGGAAATCAACGAGGCGGGCGGCGTGCTGGACCGGCAACTCGCCCCGGTGTGCTATGACCCGGCCAGCAACCCGGCGGAATACCGGCGCCTGGCCACGCAACTGATGGCCGACGATGACGTCAACGTGATCTTCGGCTGCTCCACCTCATCCAGCCGCAAGGCCGTCCTGCCAGTGGTGGAGCGCAATAATGGACTGTTGTGGTATTGCTCGTTCTATGAAGGTTTCGAGTATTCGCCCAACGTGGTCTACACAGGGGCGGTGCTCAACCAGAACGCCATGCAGCTGGCGGCCTACCTGCTGCAGCACAACGGTTCGCGGTTCTTCCTGGTCGGTTCCGACTATATCTATCCGCGCGAATCCAATCGCGTGATGCGGGACATGGTCGAACAGCACGGCGGCGAAGTACTGGACGAAGTCTACCTGCCGCTGACGGCCGGCCCCGCGGAAGTGGCGGAGGTCATCCGGGACATCCAGGCGGCCCAGCCGGAGGTGGTGTTTTCCACCGTCGTGGGCGATTCGGCCCGCATGCTTTATCGTCAATACGCCGAAAGCGGCCAGGATCCGCGCCGCGTTCCCATCGCCAGCCTGTCCATGGCGGAAGAGGAAATACGCCTGATCGGGCCTCGACTCTGCGCCGGGCACATTACCGCCGCGACATATTTCAATTCCCTGGACAACGAAAGCAATCGGCGCTTCACCACCCTGTGGCGCGCGCGCTATGGCGACCGGCCCACCAGTACGTGGTCCGAATCCGCATACAACCAGGTCCACCTGTTCGCCCGCGCGCTGGAGCGCACCGGCAGCCTGGACCCGACCAAACTGGTGCGCACGGCCCATTCGGTGCGTTACGATTCGCCGGAAGGGCCGCTGGCCATCGATGCGGAAAACAATCACTGCCTGCTGACGCCGCGTATCGGCGTTTGCCGCGAGGACGGGCAGTTCGACGTCGTCTGGCAAGGGGCAGGTCCGGTCAGGCCGGATCCCTATCTGTCCACCTTCGGGCTGGCCGAGTTCTGGCTGAAGTAACGCGATGAGCAGCATACGCCGCCTCTACGAAGATCTGCGCAGCATCAGCGTCGCGGTCGTGCATCCGCCCGGCGAGGATCGCGAACTGCTGATCGAGCAGCTCAAGCGCATCGGCTGCCGCCTGCAGGTGTTCTGGCCGTATTGCCAGGAGCCGCCGCGCGGAGCCGATGTGGTGTTCTTCCACCTGTCGCAGGAGATTCCCAGCGGCGGCATGTGGTGCGCCAGCGCGACGGAGGCGACATTGATCGCCTTGTCTGACTATGAAAGCCCCACCACGCTGAAACTGCTGCTGGACAGCAGCGCCCATGGCGTGCTGACCAAGCCCTTCCGGTCTTCCGGCGTATTGAGCACGCTGGTGCTGGCGCGTTCGGCGCAGGGCTTCCAGCAGCGCCAGCAGGCCAAGATCCAGAAGCTGGAAGCCACCATCAAATCGCGGCGCCAGATCGACAAGGCCATCAAAGTGCTGGTGGACCACCAGGGCATGGACGAGATCAAGGCCTACGAGCACATGCGGGCCCGCGCGACCAGCCTGCGCGTGACGGTGGCCGAGGTGGCCTCGATGGTGATCGATGCCCAGGAAGTCATGGAAAAGCTGGGCCTGGGTCGGTCCTAGCGGTCCAGCGGTCCAGCGGTCTAGCGTCCCATACGGCCCGCCAGCATGGCGCGCAGGTCCGCCTCGAACGCCGCCCGCACCGCCGCGGATGCATGGGCGCCGACCTGCACACGGGTGGCGCCCTGGCGTAGCCACAAGGTGTCGTCGGGGGCCTTGATCACGCGCAGTCCCTGCGCCGGCAGCAGATAGGTTTCATGCCGCAAACCCTGGTCTACCTCTATCCGGACCTCGCGCGCGTCCGTCAGCGTGACGGTCTCGCCGTCTATGGCGTGGCGGGCATAGGCCAATGCCGCGGTGCCGACGACGGCGAGCTCCAGGCCGCAGAAAACCGGCACCAGCCAGATGCCGCGTATCCAGCAGGCCAGCGCCACCAGCGTCGACATCCCCATGAGCAGGCCGATGCCCGCCGTGTACTGCACCGGCCGCAGCGCGCAGTTGCGCTTGAGCCGCCAGACGCGGGACTCGCGCGGCGGGCGCCATGGAATCGCCCAGCCACCGGCTGCCGGCGGGGCTGCCGACGCCAGGTCGTGAGTGTTCAGGCTAAGGCGTCTCATGCGGGTTTCCGTCCAGGCGCGAAAGGGCGCAGGCAAGCGGTATGCCCGTCTACTTTACTTCCGGCGGCGTTTCGAAGGTATGGAAGGGCGCCGGGGAGGGCACCGTCCACTCCAGTCCCGCCGCGCCTTCCCAGGGGCTGGCGGGTGCCCTGGCCCCTTTGCCGGCGAAGCAGCGCAGCACCGCATACAGAAAGATCAGCTGCGACAGCCCGAACCAGTACGCGCCGATGGTGGCGATCTGGTGAAAGGTCGTGAACTGCGCGGCGTAGTCGACATAGCGGCGCGGCATGCCGGCCAGGCCCAGGAAGTGCATGGGGAAGAAAGTCAGGTTGAACGAGATCATCGAGGACCAGAAGTGCAGCTTGCCCAGCTTCTCGCTGTACATGTAGCCGGTCCACTTCGGGATCCAGTAATAGGTGCCGGCGAACAGCCCGAACAGCGAGCCGGCCACCAGGACGTAGTGGAAATGCGCCACCACGTAATAGGTGTCGTGCACCTGGATGTCGATGGGGGCGATCGACAGGATCAGGCCGGTGAAGCCGCCTATGGTGAAGACGAAAATGAAGCCGATGGCGAACAGCATGGGGGTTTCGAAGCTGAGCTGTCCCCGCCACATCGTCGCCACCCAGTTGAAGACCTTCACCCCGGTGGGGATGGAAATCAGCATGGTCGCGTACATAAAGTACAGCTGTCCGGTCACCGGCATGCCGGTGGCGAACATATGGTGCGCCCACACGATGAAGGACAGCACCGCGATCGCCGCTACGGCGTAGACCATGGATGCGTAGCCGAACAGCTGCTTGCGGGAGAACGTCGGGATGACGGCCGAGATAATCCCGAACGCCGGCAGGATCATGATGTAGACCTCCGGATGCCCGAAGAACCAGAACAGGTGCTGGTACAGGACCGGATCGCCGCCGGCGGCGGCGTTGAAGAAATCGGTGCCGAAGTGGCGGTCCGTCAGGACCATGGTGACGGTTGCCGCCAGCACCGGCATCACCCCCAGCAGCAGGAAGGCGGTGATCAGCCAGGTCCAGCAGAACAGCGGCATCTTCATCAGCGTCATGCCGGGCGCGCGCATGTTCAGAATCGTGACGATGATGTTGATCGCGCCCATGATGGATGAGGCGCCCATGATGTGCAGCGCGAAGATCGCCATATCCATGCCCGGGCCCATCTGGACCGATAGCGGGGCATACAGCGTCCACCCGGCTGCCGTCGCGCCGCCGGGCACGAAGAAGGACGCGGTCAGCAGCACCGCGGCCATCGGCAGGATCCAGAAACTCAGGTTGTTCATCCGCGCGAACGCCATGTCGGCGGCGCCGATCTGCATCGGGATCATCCAGTTCGCGAAACCCACGAAGGCCGGCATGATCGCGCCGAACACCATCACCAGGCCGTGCATGGTGGTGAACTGGTTGAACAATTCAGGCTGGAAGAATTGGATGCCGGGCTCGAAGAGCTCGGTGCGCAGCAGCAGGGCGAGGACCCCGCCTTCCAGCAGCATGACGAACGAGAAAATCAGGTACATCGTGCCGATGTCCTTGTGGTTCGTCGCCATCAGCCAGCGTCGCCAGCCGTGCGGCACGCCGTGCGCGTGTTCGTCGTGGCCGTGCCCGGCATGCCCGGGCGCGTGTACCACCCCTTGTCCGCCTGTATAGCTGCTCATTGCTGTCTCCTGCGAGAGACCCCCACGACCGGCTTTGCTGCTGTGCCACGCGCGGATCTTGTCGGTGTCCGCCATCGAATGCGCAGCCTGGTCATGATGTGCGCTTTCCGGCGCCGTGCGAACCAAGAAATACTTAGTTCCCGGTCATGCGCGCCGGGCGGCAAGCGGGTACAGCACGGGTCGACCGGGGCGGACCGATGGAGAACGCCGGCGAGCGTCAGGCGCGCGTCATGTCACGGACAGGACCGGATCGCCGTTCTGGCTGACGCTGCACACGCCCAGCAGCACGTACCGGGCATGGCGCTCCGCATCTTCTCGGGTAGCGAAGTTCCGCGTCGCGGCCGCGCGCCAGGACAGGGGCGGAGGCATGCCTTGTTCGTCCGCTCGTGTCGTGGCGATGACGACGGCATAGCCGTCTTCCCCTTGCCGGGTTATCTTGCAAATGACACGATGGCCGTCGATGACGATCTCGCGCGATGCATCCATGCCGTCCCCCTTGTCGATACATGGCGTGCATTCGAAGTTACCCCGTTTCAGGGCCAACGTTGCAACCAATGGTGAGCGCGCGGTGCCAGCCTTCATTCATACGGACCCATCCACTTGCCCTGCCGTGCCCGCCAGGGCAAGAAACGGCAGGGAATTTGCTGTTATCCATCCATGCAGACGGAGAGGCCCATGAGCGAAGCCGGCGGGAAGGGACGCGTTTCAACGGATCGTGTTGCCCGTGCATTGCTGGAAAGCGCTACCGACTTCGCGATCTTTACGGTGGATCTATTCCTGCGCATTACCAGCTGGAACAGCGGCGCATGCAAGGTGTTCGGTTGGGCAGAGGACGAGGCGCTGGGCGCGGACTCCGCGATGATCTTCACGCCGGAGTCGCGTCGGCGCGGCGACCACCGCCTGGAAGCGGAGACGGCGCGCACGCAGGGCCGCGCCGAGGACGAGCGCTGGCACATGCGCAAGGACGGCTCGCGGCTGTGGGCATCCGGGCTGATGCAGCCCTTCCTGGACGATCGCACCGGCGAGCATATCGGCTACCTGAAGATCGTCCGGGACCGGACGGAGCTGCATCTGGCGGAGAGCAGGGCGAAGGCGGTCGACGCCCGGTTCCGAGCCCTGGTTGAAAGCTCGCCGCAGATGACGTTCTTCACCGACGTGCGCGGGCGCGTCATCTATACCAGCCCCTACTGGTCCCGCTATACGGGCCGCGAGCAGGGCGGCGAGCCGCGCGGGCACTGGACGGAATCCATCCACCCCGACGACCGCAAGCCGGTGCAGCGGGCCTGGCACGACGCCATGATGAGGGGCGTGGGCTGCGAGATGGAGATACGCTTCCTGCGCGCCGCCGACAACACGTGGCGCTGGTTCATGGCCCGTGCCGCCCCCATCGATGAGGACGGCCGCGTGGGCGGCTGGCTCATTATCGCCTTCGACATCGACCTGGTCGTCGCCGCCCGCAACGATTTGCGCCGCAGCCAAAGGCTGCTGCTGAACGAAGTAGCGCGGGGCAAGGCGGAACGCGACCGCACCTGGCAGTTGGCCAATGACCTGATGGTGGTGACGGACTTCGACGGCTATGTGCTGGATGCCAATCCGGCGTGGACGGTCCAGTTGGGCTGGAAGCACGAGGAACTGCTGGGCAACAATATTCTGGCGCTGGTGCGTTCCGATTACGCCTTGCTGGCGCAGAGCCAGCTCAAACGTCTGCAGCGCGGGCATGCGACATCGCGCTTCGTGTGCGAATGCCGGCATCGGGACGGCAGCTTCCGTACGCTGTCGTGGACGGCCGTGCCGGGCGATGGCCTGGTCCACGCGGTGGCCCAGGACGTCACGGCCGAGAGCGAGGCCATGGCGGAGCTGGAACTGGCGCATGAAGCGCTGCGGCAGTCGCAGAAGATGGAAGCGGTCGGCCAGCTGACCGGCGGTATCGCGCACGATTTCAATAACCTGTTGACCGGCATCATCGGCGCATTGCAGCTCATGCAGAAGCGGGCAGATCGCGGCATGGTGGTGGATATCGCGCGCTACGCCGACATGGCGATGGAATCGGCAAAGCGCGCCGCGGCGCTGACGCACCGCCTCCTGGCGTTCTCGCGCCGCCAGCCCCTGGCGCCCAAGCCCACGCCGCCGAATGCGCTGATCCGGGCGCTGACCGAGCTCTTCGAGCGCACGCTGGGCGAAAGGATCGCCCTGGAAGTCGATCTGCAGGATGATTTGTGGAACGTCCTGTGCGACCCGCATCAGCTCGAAAACGCCATACTTAATCTGGTGATCAATGCGCGCGACGCCATGCCCGACGGCGGTACGCTGACCATCACCGCGCGCAATGTGGATCTCGACAATGTCGTCGTGAACAGCGCGGTTATCCTGACCGCCGGCGAGTACGTCTGCATCTGCGTCGCCGATACCGGCGTCGGCATGCCCACCGACGTGGCCGCCAAGGCGTTCGAACCCTTTTTCAGTACCAAGCCGCAGGGCGAAGGTACGGGCCTGGGCTTGTCCATGGTGTACGGTTTCGTCCGCCAGTCGGGCGGCTACACCGACCTGGACAGCCGGCCAGGCAAGGGCACATCGATCCGCCTGTACCTGCCGCGGTACACGGGCCACCCGGCGCCGGAGCAGGATGCGGCCGACGGGCCGGAGCCGGCGGCCGACCTGCGGGCTACGCAACAACCGCTGGTGCTGGTCGTGGAAGACGACCCCCGGGTGCGCGACCTATTGGTGGAAGTGCTGCTGGACCTGCAATGCCGGGTGGTGGAGGCGGCCGACGGCCTGTCGGGACTGCGCATCCTGAACGACACGCCCAGTATCCAGCTGGTGATCAGCGACATCGGGCTGCCCGGCATGGACGGGCGCCGCATGGTCGAGCAGGCGCGCGCCGTCCATCCGGGCCTCAAGGTCATCCTGGTCACGGGCTATGCGCAAAGCCTGGCGCTGACCGAAGGCCTGCGCGAACCTGGCATGGAGCTGGTCACCAAGCCTTTCGGCATCGACGAGATCACCCGGCGCATTACCGCCATCCTGGCTTCCTGATAAAGATTTTCTTTACTCGAATCGCATAAATATTCGCTTTTGCTTTTTAGAGGCGCCATTCGACAATACGGCCACCACGAGAGGCATGCCTCTCCATCGCGAATGGATACGCCATGGATATGTTGGAAGTCAGGGTATGGCGCAGTGCCGGCGCGGGCGAGTTCGTTACCTACCGCGTGCCGCGCCACACCAGTCAGACCGTGCTGGATGTCGTCACCTACATCCAGCGCGAGCTGCAGCCCGACCTGGGCTACCGCTATGCCTGCCGCGTGGGCATGTGCGGTTCCTGTGCGATGACGGTCAATGGCAAGGCCCGCTGGACCTGTCGCACCCATGTTTCCAAGGTGGCCACGGATGGCCGGCTGGAAGTCGCGCCGCTGTCCAACCTGCCGGTCATCAAGGACCTGGTCACCGACATGAGCAGCTTCTTCGATAAATGGGCCCAGGCCAAGGGCAGTTTTGCCGGCACGCTGTCGCGGCATGACGATTTTGCGCGCGTGCCGCCGGCCTCGCCACGCCGGCAGGCAGTGGACGCCGGCATCGAGTGCATAGGCTGCGGTGTCTGCTACGCGTCCTGCGACGTGGTGACCTGGCGGCCCGATTACCTGGGGCCCGCGGCATTGAACCGCGCATGGACGTTGATGAACGATGAGCGCGATACGCAGGGCGCGGAGCGCCTGCGTGCCGTGGCGGGCGACGCCGGCTGCCATTCGTGCCATACGCAAGGCAGCTGCACGGAGCGCTGTCCCAAGGCGATCTCGCCCACGGCAGGCATCGCCGGCCTGAAGCGGATGGCGGCCAAGGCCGCCATAAAAGGGGAACTGTGATGGCAGCGATGGGTGTGCGCACGCAGGCGCGGCTTTGGTATTACCAGCGCGTCAGCGCGATGGTGCTGGCGCTGTTCGTCGCCGTCCATATCGGCATCATCGTCTATGCCGTGCGCGGCGGCCTGACGGGCGCCGAGATACTGGCGCGCACGCATGGCAGCGCCGGCTTCGCCCTTTTCTACGGCGTTTTCGTATTGGCCTGCGCGGTGCACGTGCCCATCGGCCTGCTGCGCATCGCGGAGGAATGGCTGCGCTGGCGCGGACCGTCGGCAGTGGCGGCCGTGCTGGCCTTCGCGCTCCTGCTTGCCGTCATGGGCTTGCGCGCGGTATACGGGGTGGTCGCATGATGCGTCGCAACGATGCGCGCGCCCGCAATCACCCGGCGTACTGGGCGTTTCTGGTGCACCGGTTGTCGGGCCTGGCGCTGGCACTCTTCCTGCCCGTGCATTTCTGGGCCCTGGGCCAGGCCATAGCGGGGGAGCAGGCGCTGGATGGCTTCCTGCGCTTCGCCGACCGGCCGCTGTTCAAGTTCGCGGAATGGGGACTGGTGGTGTTGCTGTCGCTGCACCTGATGGGCGGCCTGCGGCTGCTCGTCATCGAATTCGCGCCCTGGACCCATTTGCGCAAGGATTGGCTGGCCGTGGGGCTGGGGGTCGGCGCCTGTACGGGACTGGCGTTTCTACTGGCGTTGTTGCGGTAATCGCGCATTGACGCAACAGGGGCAAGGTGCGACGCTGACGCGCCGCTCCTTTTCGCGGTACGAGCTTCGCCGCAGATGCGAAGCCGGAAATTCAACGGAGACAACCATCATGCACGAGTATCTGTACGAGCTGTCCAGGGGCCCCCGGCATTGGCTGCACACCTGTATCCTGGCTTTCGCGACGACCGCCCTGGCGATGTCCGGCGTGGTCCATGCCGAATCCGCCTGGCCTGACAAACCCGTCCGCATCGTCGTCCCCTTTACCGCCGGCGGCACGACGGACGTGGTGGCGCGGGTGGTCGGGGCCGAGCTGGGCCAGATGTGGCACCAATCGGTCGTCATCGACAACCGTCCCGGCGCGGGCGGGGCGATCGGCGCCACGCTGACGGCGAAGTCGCCGCCCGACGGCTATACCTTACTGATGGCGTCGGGCAGCATGTTTACGGTGAATCCGTACCTGTACCGCAATCTGCCGTATACCCTGAAGGACTTCGACTACATTACCAACGTGGCCAGCGGCCCGATGCTGGTCCTCGTGAACAACTCGGTTCCGGCCCACAGCCTGAAGGAGTTGATCGCGCTGGCCAAATCCCAGCCGAAGAAACTGAACTTCGGTTCGGCCGGCAATGGCAGCCAGGTCCATATGGCCGGCGAATACCTGGCCGACGCCGCCGGCATCCAGATCACGCATGTTCCCTATAAAGGCGAAGCGCTGGCCTATAACGACCTGATCGCCGGCCAGGTGCAGCTCGTGGTCGGCAATATTGCTGCGGCCTCGGTGTTTGCCAAGAGCGGCAAGGCGCGCGCGCTGGCCGTCACGGGGCCGAAGCGCTCGCCCATGATGCCCGACGTGCCCACCGCCAAGGAAGCGGGCCTGCCGAACTACGAGACGACGGGATGGTTTGCCCTGGTGACCGCCGCGGGCACGCCCAAGGCCGTCATCGACAAAATCCAGCGCGATACCGCCAAGGTATTGCAGATGCCCGCCGTGCGCGAAAAGCTGGCCGGCCAGGGCATGACGCCGGTGGGCAATACGCCGGATCAACTGTTCAAGAGTATCCAGGACGAATCCGGGAAGTGGAAGGCGATCGTCGAACGCCGGAATCTTTCCATCGATTGAACGCTGCGATCGCGCGCCGCGACGGCCCTTGCCGGCGCGGCGGCGCGTCGCGATGGAGACGTTGCATGAAGCCAGACCTCGCGGCGGTGGAAGAGGCCGCCAAAGATCTTTACATCCGCGCGCTGAAGATCCTGCCGCCCGACATCAAGGCGGGGATAGACAACCTGGCGGAAATGGAAAGCTCGCCGGTGGCGCGCGGGGTGCTGCAAACCATGCGCACCAACATCCGCGTGGCCGAGGATCATGAAAACCTGCTTTGCCAGGACACCGGCATTCCCATCTACAACGTGGCGATCGGCCGCAACGTGCAGGTGGACGGGCATGCGCTGAAGCAGGCCATCCGCAAGGGGTGCGAACGCGCGACGCGCGAACATCCCCTGCGTTCATCCGTCGTCCACCCGTTGACACGGAAGAACAACCATACATCCTGCGGTTTCGATGTCCCGGTCATCCACATCGACTTCGACGACACGCCGGACCGCCTTTCCATCGAGATGATTCCCAAGGGCAGCGGGTCGGAGAACAATTCCTTCCTGAAGATGGCCGTGCCGGCCGAAGGCGTGGACGCGATCAAGGCCTTCGTCGTGGATTGCGTCATCGCCGCGGGCGGCAAAACCTGTCCCCCCACCATCGTCGGCGTCGGCGTGGGCGGAACCTCCGACCTGTGCGTGGCGCTTGCCAAGCGCGCCGCCACCCGGCCGCTGGGCACGCAGTGCCAGGATTCCGGCGGCGCCGAACTGGAGCGCGCGCTGTCGGCCGCCGTCAACCAGCTGGGCGTGGGGCCGCAGGGGCTGGGCGGCGACGGCACGGCCTTCGCCGTGCACATCGAACTGGCGCACACCCACATCACGATGAACCCGGTCGCGGTGAACATGCAATGCCATTCGGCGCGGCGCGCCCGCGCGGTCTTCACGCCGCAAGGCATCGATTACGGATTCTGATCATGGCGCATCACGAACTCACCATGCCGGTCACCGAGGCGCAGGTCCGGCAGCTGCACGTGAACGATACGGTCACGCTGCAACGGACGCTCTACGGCATCCGCGACGCCACGCAGATCCACATGTTCGACAAGGGACGCAAGACCCGGATGGACCTGAACGGCCACGCGGTCATCCACACCGCGCCCAATGTTCGCAAGGTACCGGTCAGCGAGGCGAACCCCGCCGGCTACGAATCCGTCTGCATCGGCACCACGACATCGGACCGCATGGAGCGCTTCACGCGGCCGCTGATGGCCGAATACGGCGTGCGCCTGGTCATCGGCAAGGGCGGGCTGCGCCAGGGCTCGCAGGACGCCTTCCGCGAATTGGGCGGCGCCTATCTGGCCATCATCGGCGGCACCGCCGCGCTGGAAACCACCTGGATCGAACAGATCGAGGACGTGGACCTGGACGACCTGAATCCCGAATCGCTGTGGCGGTTCCGGATCCGCGATTTCGGTCCTCTGCTGGTCGCCATGGATAGCCATGGCGGCAGCCTGTACGACGCCGTCCGGCACGACACCGAAACCCGCCGCGCGGCGGTCCTGGCCAGCCTGGGGGTGGCCGCGCCATGAGCCTGCCCCTGCCGATCAAGCGGTTGAAGACCGACATCCTGATCCTGGGCGCGGGCGGCGCGGGGTTGTTCGCCGCCTTGCATGCGCACCGGCGCGACCCCGGGCTCTCCATCACGGTGGCCGTGAAGGGGCTGCTGGGCAAGTGCGGCTGCACGCGCATGGTGCAGGGCGGCTACAACGTAGCGCTGGCGCCCGGCGATTCGGTGGAACGCCATTTCATGGACACCATCGAGGGCAGCAAGTGGCTGTCCAACCAGGATCTCGCGTGGACACTGGTCAGTACGGCCATCGAGCGCATCCATGAACTGGAGAACGAGCTGGGTTGCTTCTTCGATCGCAACCCGGACGGCACGGTGCACCAGAAGGCGTTCGCCGGCCAGACCTTCGACCGCACGGTGCACAAGGGCGACCTGACCGGCATCGAGATCATCAACCGCCTGTCGGAGCAGGTCTGGCGGCGCGGCATCGACCGGCTGGAGGAACACCGCGCGCTGGCCTTGATCCGCACGCCGGACGGGCAGGCGCTGGCGGGCGTACTGATGATCGATGTGCGCACCGGCGAATTCGTCTTCGTGCAGGCGCGCGCGGTGCTGCTGGCCACCGGCGGCGGGCCGACGATGTACAAGTACCACACGCCTTCGGGCGACAAGAGTTGCGACGGGCTGGCGATGGCCCTGGCGGCCGGCCTGCCGCTGCGGGATATGGAAATGGTCCAGTTCCATCCCACGGGATTGCTCGCCGGGACGGACACGCGCATGACCGGTACCGTGCTGGAAGAAGGGCTGCGCGGCGCGGGCGGGTATCTGCTGAACGGCAATCAGGAGCGCTTCATGCAGCGCTACGATCCGCGCGGCGAGCGCGCCACGCGGGACATCGTATCGCGCGGCATCTACGCCGAAATGCGCGAGGGACGGACGTCGCCCAATGGCGGGGTCTATATCCAGATGCATCATCTGGGCGTCGACGCGGTACGCCGCCAATTCAAGGGCATGGTGGAGCGCTGCGCGGATTGCGGGTTCGATCTCGCGGGCGGCCTGGTGGAAGTGGTGCCGACCGCGCACTACATGATGGGCGGCGTCGTTTTCCAGCCGGATTGCCGGACGGCGCTGCAAGGGCTGTTCGCGGCGGGCGAGGACACCGGCGGCGTGCATGGCGCGAACCGTCTGGGCGGCAATGGCGTGGCCAATTCGACCGTCTTCGGCGGTATCGCCGGCGACAGCATGGCGCACTGGGTACGACAGGAAGGAGACTGGCGCGCGCCCGACGAGCAGGCGATTTCGGCGGCCGTCGATGCTGCGCTGGCGCCTTTCGCACGCTCATCGGAAGGACTGCATTCCATCCGCGAAGCCCTGTATGACTGTATGTGGACGGATGTCGGTATCATGCGCGACCGTGCGGGCCTGTTGCGGGCGCGCGATACGCTGGCCGGATTGCGCGATCGCCTGTCGGTCGTCGGCGTGGCAGGTACGGATCGCGCCTTCAACCTGACCTGGCATGATTGGCTCAACCTGCGCAGCCTGGTCGAGGTCAGCCAGGTCATCACCGAAGCGGCCCTGGCGCGGGAGGATTCGCGCGGGGCGCATTTCCGGGAGGACTTCCCGCAGGCGGGGGACCTGGACGCCTCGGCCTATACCGTCGTGCGCCGGGATGGCGATGCGATCCGTATCGCTCGCGAGCCGGTGGCCTTTACCCGGGTCGCGCCCGGCCAGAGCCTGCTGAAAGATGCCGCCTGATGCCGGGCGGGGCAGCGGCCGTCATCCGGCTAGCGCTTTCGCCAGCAGGCTGGCGCTGCCCACGATAAGAATCGTCCACAGCATACGAAAGATGTATGCCGCCGGTACGCGATGCCGCAGCCAGGATCCGGCGCGCACGCCTAGCAGGCAACAGGGCAACATCCAAACCGACAGCGCAAACACGGCCGGTTGCAGCAGCAGCCCCGTCACGGCGAACATGACCAGGCGCGTCAGGCCCGTCAGCATGATGAGCGTGCCGACGGTGGCGCGCAGCGCGTTACGGTCTTCCAGGCGGCCAGCCAGGTAGATGGTGTAGAGCGGCCCACCCGTCCCGAACATCGCGGTAAAACCCCCGCCACTGAATCCCAGCGGAATCGCCCAGCGCGGACCCAGCTGCCGGAAGGTATCGCCCCCCCTCAGCCGCCAAAGGGAATACAGCAGCACCCCCACCCCCAACAGGATAAGCAGGGGCCGCTCCGGTACGTACATCAGCAGCCCCAGCCCGGTCAGCATCCCCAGCAGCATCCAGGGGACGATGCGGCGCAGCTCCGACGTCTGCACGTTGGTGCGGCTGGTCGCACCGAGCAGCAGGCCGGAAATCATGTCGCAAACCAGCATGATGGGCACGGCGCGATGCAGCGGCATGACTTGCGTCAGCAGCGGCATGGCCACGATCGCCGCGCCGAAGCCGGTCATGCCGAAGACGATGTAGCCGCCCATCAGCGCCAGGCCGGCGACCAGCAGCGCGGCGGCGTCGATACCGGTCGCCGCCGAGCCCAAGTGTGACGCCAGGTAATCCCACATCGCAGCGAATTCCTGGTAGTCAGGCTTGCGCCGGGCGGGATATGTTGGGCGCCGGAAAGCCTTCGATCATGATGTTCAGGCAGGCGGGCAGCGCGGAGCGATGCGCGTCATCGACAGCGACCGCGACCTGGGCGGGATCGGTGACCTGCCTGCCGAAGCCGCCGAAGGCCGCGGTAACCGCATCGTAGCGGGCGGGCAGCAGCTCGCAGCCGATCAGCCGGTCCTTGCCGTAGTCGCGCAACTGAATCTGGTATTCCGCGTTCCAGCGCGCGTCGTTGCCCACCACGGCGATGAACGGCAGCCGGTAGCGCACGGCGGTATCGATCTCCGCCGTATGAAAGCCGAAGGTGCCGTCGCCCA
Organism: Bordetella sp.; assembly: GCF_057362025.1. Classification (NCBI taxonomy): domain Bacteria; kingdom Pseudomonadati; phylum Pseudomonadota; class Betaproteobacteria; order Burkholderiales; family Alcaligenaceae; genus Bordetella; species Bordetella sp. The sequence continues at coordinate 214,109 of NZ_JBMQQZ010000003.1, forward strand.
TGACGGCGACGACGGGGGCCTCCGGCCGGGCCAGGCGCGCAGCCAGCGCGAAGGGCAGGGCCGCGCCGATGGACCCGGCCACGCCGTTGATGACGCGGTTGGGCGCGCGCAGGCAGGCCTGGGCCCATTGGCCGATTTCGCCGCCATCGGCGATGAAGACGGAATCGGGGTGGCTGTCCAGCAGTTTTTGCAGCGGGGCCAGCGCTTGCACGGGATGCATGCGGCCCGGAACGGCGGACGCAGCCGTTTGCCACGCGGGCGGGCGATAGGCGATGGCGTCGCGCACGTCGCGCGTCCATGCGTCGTGCCCGTTCGAGGCCGCCGCCGTGGCCTGCAGCAGGGCGCCCAGCGCGGAGGCGGCATCCGCCAGCGCACATTCGGCCAGGCGCGGTCCCACCGCGCGGCGCGTGCGTTCGAATTCCGCCGCTTCGGCGTCGACCTGCAGGAAGGTGCAGGCCGCGGCGATGGCCGGCGCCTTGCCGAACTTCAGCGTGAAATCCAGCCGCTTCCCCAGCAGCAGGACGCAGTCGGCCTGGGCCAGCATTTGCGCGAAGGCACCCAGGCTGGGGTCGCCGATGCCGCGCGGGCTTTCCATGCCGACCACGGGAATGCCGCAGGCGGATTCCAGTTCGCGCGCGAGCGCCAGCGTGCGGCCCATCATGGCCGCCGGCCCCGTCAGGATCAGGGGCCGCTTCGCCGCCTGCAGGCGGCGGATCAGCGACGCCGCGGTGTCGGTATCCAGTGCCTGGGGAACCGCATCGAAGGATTGCGGCGCGTCCGCTTGCGCCGCGCATGCCGCTTCCAGCGCATCGGTGGGCAGGCCCAGGCTGACGGGCCCGGGACGGCCCGAGCGGGCGATGCGGATGGCCTGGCCGACGTCGTGCGCCATGCTGTCGGCGCTGGCCACCGTGCCGGACCATTTGGTCAGCGGCGCAGCGACCTCGGCCTGGCGCATCTCCTGGAAGGCCCCCATGCCCAGCTGGTTGTTGGGCGCATGGCCGGACAGCAGCAGCACGGGCGATTCCCCCATGCCGGCGGTGTACAGCGCCGAAACCGCGTTGGCGTGCCCCGGGCCGCCGGTGACCATGGCCACGCCCACCTCGCCGGTCAGGCGCGCCCAGGCGTCGGCCATATGCACCGCGGCGCCTTCATGCCGCACGTGGATAAGTTCGATGTTCGCGTCGATGCAGGCGTCGAACACCGGCATGATGTGATTGCCCGAAAGCGTGAAGATGCGTTTGACCCCGGCGCTGGCCAGGGTTTGCACGAGCGCGTCGGCGCCGTTGCGGGATCGGGTCATGATGGGGTCTTCCTCCTTTCTTCGGCGCGCGCGGCGCGCGCCTTATTTGATCTGGATATCGAGCTTCTTGCCCAGGTCGCGGAACAACTGGTATTGCTCCTGCGCGAAACGGGCGGTGGCGGCCGGCGGCATGACGTTCGGAATCGAGCCGATACCGCGCACCCCGCCCAGCCAATCCTTGTCCTTGGCCAGCTTCTGCAACACGTCGCCCCATTGCCGCACCAGGGGCGCCGGCATGCCCGGCGGCCCGTACAGCGCGCTCCAGCCGCTGATGCGCTCCAGCTGCGGATAGCCTGTTTCTTTGGCCGTGGGCACGTCCGGCAGCTCCGGCAGCCGCTGCGCGGTGGTGGTGACCAGGGCGCGCAGGCGGCCTGCCTTGACGTTGCCGATCAGGGCCGTGACGTTGTTGCAACTGAACTGTACCTCCTTGGACAGCACCGCGGCGGTGGCCTCGCCGCCGCCCTTGTAGACGATCTGCACCGCCGACCGCGGCGGCAGGCCGGCGGCGTCCAGCAGTATCTGGGTCGCCAGGTTCAGCACGGTCGCCGGGCCGGAGGTACTGTAGTTCAGTTTGCCGGGCTGCGCGCGGATGGCCTGCACCAGCTCGCCCAGCGTGCGGTACGGCGCGTCGCCATTGACCACGCAGACCATGGGATTGAGGTCGAGCAGGCCCAGCGGGGTGAAGTCGTCCCAGCGGTACTTCAGGTCGGCCTGCAGCGCGGGCAGGATGGACTGCGAGCCGACGCGCGCCAGCAGCAGGGTGTAGCCGTCCGGGGCGGCATCGCGCACGAACATCGAGCCGATCGCGCCGTTGGCGCCGCCTTTGTTCAGGACCACCATCGGCTGAGGCAGGTAGGCGTGTACGGCCTTGGCCAGGTTGCGCGCGGCCAGGTCGGCATCGCCGCCTGCGCTGAAGGGCACCACGACGGTAATGGGATGATCGGGATAGCTGGCCCCGGCAGCCGCGGCGGGCGCGGATACCGTCGAGGCCAGGATGGCGCTACAGGCCAGGGCCGCCGACCAGGCTTTCAGGCGGGGCCGGGCCGCGAGGGTGGCGCGGGCACGCGGCACCGTGACGGCACCGACGCGGGTCCAGGCGGATGCGCACGCGGCGCGGGGGGCGATGCGTTTCATAGGGTCTCCTCCGGTGGCGTGTCACCCGCCGCGGGCGTCCTGCGCCACGCTGTTGTGGATATTGTTGTCGTTCTCGTTGCACGGGCCGGAGTCGCCTTGCAGCCTGGCAGGGCCCGCCCCATTGTTCTATGCCGCATCTATAAAGTAAAAGCTAATAATTCTTCGGTTGAGAGAAAGCGGAACTTGTCATGGCCTTGTGCTCCCTACGCTTTCCCGCTTTCCCGCTTTCCCGCTTTCCCGCTTTCCCGCGGGCCGATTCGCATCGCAGATCCCATCGCCCCATACTGCCCATAGTCAATCGCCGATCTTCACCTTTTCCCGCAACCAGGCGCTCATGTCCTCCATCCGCACGCTCAAGACCTTCCTCGCCGTGGCCCGCCACGGCACCTTCGCCGCCGCCGGCAAGGAAATCGGGCTGACGCCCGCTGCCGTGGGTTTGCAGATACGCGCGCTCGAAGAAAGCCTGAACTGCCAGCTTTTCGATCGCAGCGCCCGCGCGGCGGTGCTGAACCCTGCCGGCCGCGCCCTGGTGCCGGAAGTCTCCGATATCGTCCGCCGTTACGAGTCGCTGGGCGCGGAAGCGGGCGGGGACGGCATGTCCGGCACCATGGTCGTGGGCGCGCTGGTATCGGCGCTGATGGGTGCCTTCGCCGATGCGCTGTGGACCGTACGGCAGCGCTACCCGCGACTGGACGTGCGTCTGTTCGCCGGGCTGTCCAGCGATTTCGCGCTGCGGGTCGAGCGGGGCGAGCTCGATGCGGCCATCGTCACGCAGCCGCCGCACCCCTTGTCTTCCAACCTGCTCTGGACGCCGCTGTATACGGAACCCATGATCCTGATCGTGCCCCGCGAGCCGCATTTCGCGCTGCCGGCCAGGATGGAGCGCGTGCTGGAATCCTCGCCATTCCTGCGCTTCGAACGCAATACCTGGACCGGCATCCTCGTGCAGGAGGTGCTGGACCGCGTGGACGCCCGCGTGCGCGACAGCATGGAATTGAACTCGGTCGAGGCCATTATCGAACTCGTGCGGCACGGGTTCGGCGTATCCATCGTGCCGCGCCTGGCCAACGTCGCCTGGTCGCAGGACCGCGCGCTGCGCGTGATCCCCTTGCCCGGCGTGGACGTGCATCGCCGGGTGGGTTTGCTGGAGCGCGCGCGTCACAGCCGCACGGCCTTCACTGATGCCATCAAGGATTACTTCAGCCAGGTATCCCGGCAGGGGGCGAAGGGCGGAGCGATGGCGCGCGTTCCCGCGCCGGCCCGCCGTGCCGCGCGGCGGGCCGGCTGATCGCCTTCGTCCCCATGCGGCTAGCCGGGCCGCCGCGGACCGGCGGACTTTCTGCTATAGTTGCGCGCTTTCCCGGGGCAGCCGGCGTCTTTTCGTTAAAGGCGGCGGCCCGGATGGAACCACGGCGTGGTTCCTCACCGACCCCGCGGGGACTTGAAGGGCAAGAAAAGCGTGCTATAATCTTGCTTCTTTACTGAGGCGTTGCCAGGAATGTTCAACAAACCCGGCAAAACTTCAGCAGCAGTACCAAAGCGCCCGTAGCTCAGTTGGATAGAGTACTTGGCTACGAACCAAGGGGTCGTGGGTTCGAATCCTGCCGGGCGCGCCAGAATTTTCTAGCTGGATCAGGTAGTTAAAGCCGCTTAGAGCTTATCGCTCTAAGCGGCTTTTTTCTTGCCGGGTGACGTTTGGGTGACTTGCCCCATGCGAATCGGACGGACCAACGCCAGCAAATTCCAGTATTCCCCATCGCCGGGGCTTACGCTCGGTCCCCTTTCCCTAATGCATATGCATGCCGCCATTGATGGCGAGATTGGCACCGGTGATGTAAGCGGCATCCTCTGAGGCCAGGAATTGAACAAGGCTTGCGACTTCGTCGGGTTGGCCCAAGCGTCCGAGAGGGATAGACGGCAAAACTTTCGCGAACAAAATCTCCCTCGGCAGTTCCGTCACGGTTCCTGTTGCCAGGTAACCTGGGGATACCGTGTTGGCCGTGACGCCATACCGCGCCATTTCGAGGGCAAGGGACATCGTGAACCCATGCATGCCTGCCTTGGATGCGGCATAGTTGGTTTGCCCGAATAAACCGCGTTGGCCGTTCACGGAAGAAATATTGATAATGCGTCCCCACCGACGTCCGGCCATGCCGTCCAGTACCGGCTGTGTCATGTTGAATACGGAATCGAGATTCGTCGCGATCACACTCTCCCAGTCCGCCCGCGACATTTTGCGCAGCGTCGAGTCCCGGTAGATTCCCGCATTGTTTACAAGAATGTCGACGCTCCCTACCTCTGCATGCACGCGCTCCACGCAAGCCCGGCAACTGTCATGGTCCGCCACGTCGGCCGGGTAGGCGCATACCCGGATTCCGTCGCGTCGACGTTGCTCCAGCCAGGCTTGCGCGTGTGTATTCTCGGGTGACTCTGTTACCACGATGCGATGCCCGGCACGGTGCAGGCGGGCCACTATGGTTTGTCCCAGGCCGCCCATTCCACCGGTGATCAATGCAACTCGTTGCGGCATGGCTGTGTCCCCTCAATCAGATAAGCGAACAGTCGCGCGCAGGCCTTACGGATGGGTACGCCCATAGCGTGACGGGACGGCGTCGCGGCCGTGCATAGGCTGCGCGCCCGGTTTCGCGCTACGTCGATTCTCCGTCGCGGTTTCGAAACTCGAGTTGATTCAGATCAAGCGGACTCGGGATAACCGGTGACAGCATGATCATGCGTCAGATTATCCCTTGACATTCGTTCAGCAAAGCCATGCGCAGCTACACCTGCATCGCTGGCCCCGCCATGAACAACCAGGGTCGTACGCGCCGTGGGACTAGGAAAAGAAAATGAGCGATTTCCCCTTACCTCAGCGGATCTTCCTGGCCACGGACATGAGCGCCCGATGCGATCGGGCCTTGGACCGCGCGGCCAGGTTGGCGCGTGGGTGGGGAAGCGAACTGATCGCGACGCACGTCGTCAACCATGCCGAGCTGGTTCGGCATGACCGTCTCTCGATCGGTGCCCCATCCTGGCGTCGGTCGGAGTCATGGATTCAGACGCGTGGGCGCATGCTGCGCGCCGACCTGGAAGCCGAAGGCATCACGGCAACGACATGTGTTCTGGTCGGCGTGGCGCCCGAGACGGTGTTGCACGCGAGCAAGGAGACTCATGCCGAGCTTGTCGTGCTCGGTATCGCGAAGGATGCGCGGATGGACCGCATCCAGTTGGGAAGCACCGTCGATACCTTGGTGCGCCGCGCCCGTGTACCCGTCCTGAACGTCAGGAATCGGGCGCGAGACGCCTACCGGCATATCGTGGTCGCGACCGATTTCTCCGCGGCAGCCATGCATGCGTTGCAACTTGCTGCGAACTGGTTCAGGGATGCTCGCCTGACCTTGTTTCACGCCGACATTCCACCTGGGACGACTCCGACAGATGAGGACCACGCGACGCAGTCCTGGCGTGCAGCAATCGCCCAGCAATGTGCCACCCACATCGCCGAGGCAGCGCTCCCCGCATCCACCGAGGCCCAGCTGCATTGCATACTGGAATACGGTACTCCTGAAGCTTTGCTTTCCGATTACGTGGGCAGCGCCGACGTCGATCTGGTCGTGCTGGGCTCGCGGGGACGCGGCGGGCTGAGGAGGGCGTTGCTCGGCAGCACGGCGGAAAATCTCCTGCACACTCTGGATTGCGACACGCTGGTGGTGCGCGGTGCATGAAGCCGCTCCCTCACCGACGCCCGGTGCCCCGCCCACACCCGCGCCGGCGCCCAACGGCATCGATGCCGGTCAGGGCCGCGACGTCGCCCCGGCCTGGCACGGCCTTACCGCGGACGAAGTGCTACGTCATTTCGCGGTGGACCCCCATCGAGGGTTGGAAGCCGGTGCGCGGAGGAAGGCCCTTGACCGATATGGCCTCAACGCCTTACCCGAGGCACCGCTGAGACCGGCATGGCGAATATTCGCGCGCCAGTTCAAAAGTCCGCTGATTTACATCCTTTTCGTGGCCGCGGCGCTGGCGCTGGCCCTGGGACACCATGGCGATGCGGTCGTTATCCTTATCGTTGTACTGGTCAATGCGGTGATAGGGGGGGGCCAGGAGGGCCGGGCCGAACGGTCGATGACGGCGTTGCGCAGGTTGTCCGAACTGCGCGTGCGTGTGCTTCGGGAGGGCGCCGAGCACACGATCGGAGCGCGCGAACTGGTGCCGGGCGACATCGTATTGATCGCCGCGGGCGATGCGATCGCGGCCGATGCGCGCTTGATCGAAGAGGTGCAGCTGCGCATGGCGGAGGCGGCACTGACGGGCGAGTCGGTGCCCGTGTCCAAGGTAACGGCGGCGATGCCCGAGGCGACCGGGCTGTCCGATCGACGCTGCATGGTGTATTCCGGAACGCATGCCACCGCAGGCCGCGCGCGGGCAGTGGTTGTCGCTACCGGCGCCAGTACGGAGCTGGGCCGCATCGCTGGGCTCATTGAAAGTGCCGAAGAGCCCAAGACGCCGTTGGAACTGCGCTTGGCGCAGTTCGGCAGGGCCCTGGTCGTGGCGGCGCTCGGTCTATTCGTGCTCGTTCTGTTGCTTGGGCTATGGCGCCAGCTGCCGATGGCCGAGGTGTTGATGGTGGCCATCAGTCAGATGGTCTCGATGGTCCCCGAAGGGCTCCCTGTGGCGATGACGATCGCGCTGGCGGTTGGCATGCAGCGCATGGCCGAGCGCGGCGCGATCATCCGTCGGCTGTCGGCGGTGGAGACGCTGGGGTCCACCACCGTGATCTGCAGCGACAAGACCGGCACGCTGACACGCAACGAGATGACCGCCGTAACCCTGTGGCTCCCGGGGGGACGCGAAATCGCAGTGGGCGGAACGGGATATCTACCCATGGGCCCGCTGACCGAGCGCGATGAACCTGCGCAGCTCACCGACCCGGCGCTGCATGCGTTGCTGCTGGCTGCGTCGCTATGCAATGACGCGGAGCTCCTCGAACCGGAGGACGAGCGTGGCTGCTGGACGGTGCTGGGCGACCCGACGGAGGGCGCGCTGCTCGTGCTGGCGCGCAAGGCAGGCCTTGCGATCGACACCCTGCGCACTGATGCCCCCCGGGAAGACGAGCTGCCTTTCGATTCGGACGCGAAGCTGATGGCCACGCGTCACCGGCTGCCGGACATGACGCGGCGCGTCTGGATCAAGGGCGCTCCAGAGGCCGTGTCGCGGCTTTGCGGAGCCGAAGGCCGCACGGAACTCCAGGCGGCGCGGATGGCGGCAGAGGCCATGGCGGCACGCGCGCTCCGGGTGCTGGCATTTGCCACCCTGGATGATGACGTCCTCGATCCCTTGGCTGATTTCGAGGCCCTGGGCGGCCGCGTGCGCTTGCTCGGGCTTGTCGGCCAGATCGACCCGCCGCGCGAAGAGGCCAAGCTGTCCGTAGCCGACTGCCGGTCCGCTGGAATACGGCCAATCATGGTCACTGGAGACCATAAGCTCACCGGCCTGGCTATCGCGCGCGAGCTGGGGATCGCCCGCGACGGCGATCGCGCGGTCGACGGCTCCGAGCTCGAACGCATGGGTGAAGCCGAGCTCCGTGCGGAGCTGCCCGGGGTCGCGGTATTTGCCCGTGTTCAACCCGCACAGAAGTTGCGCATCATCGAGGCATTGCAGGCCCGGGGCGAGGTGGTTGCCATGACCGGCGATGGCGTCAACGACGCGCCGGCATTGGCGCGCGCCGACGTAGGCGTGGCAATGGGCATTACCGGTACCGAGGTGGCCAAGAGCGCGGCCGACATCGTCATTACCGATGACGATTTTTCGACCATCGTGGGCGCCGTGCAGCAGGGGCGTGTGGTCTACGGCAATCTGAAGAAAGTGATCCTGTATTTGTTCGCGACTTCGCTGGCCGAGGTACTGGTGTTGTTGCTGGCGCTTGTCGGCGGCTACCCCTTGCCGCTGGCAGCGGTGCAGATCCTCTGGATCAACATCGTTACGGAAGGAACGGTTACGGTGAACCTTGCGATGGATCCGGCGGATGGCGACGAGATGCGGCGCGCCCCGGCTCCGCGAAACGAACGCCTGCTCGACGCCGCGTTGCTGCAGCGGGTCGCGCTGATGACACCGCTGATCGCTGCGGTAACGTTCGGCTGGTTTGCGTGGCGGCTCGACCAGGGCGCGGCGCTGGAGATCGTTCGCACCGAGACGTTTACGGTGCTGGCCATGTGCCAATGGTTCAACGTCCTGAATTGCCAATCGGACAGTGCTTCGGTGTTGGGCCTACGCATCCTGCGCAACCGCTGGCTGCTTGGTGGACTATCCGTGTCGGTGTTGTTGCAGGTGCTGGTACTTTATGTTCCGGCGATGAACGACGCCTTCCATACTGTTGCGCTGCAGCCGGCCTCGCTGCTTCCCCTGCTCGGGCTGGCCAGTAGCGTGCTATGGGTCGAAGAGGTCCGCAAGCTATGGGCTCGAAAGGCTGGCGCGACGAGCAGGAGCCGCTTATGACGCTGGCGTGGCTAACGTTGCAGTTCGTCCTCTGCGCGGGTGTGATCGCGCGCGCGGGCTACGTGCTGAGCCGCAGTGCGGACGCGCTCGCCGGCGCTTACGGCTGGGGGCGCGGCTGGGTCGGGTTGGCGCTGGTGGCGACAGTCACCTCGCTGCCGGAATTGGCCTCGGGTATCAGCGCGGTGGCTTTCGTCGATGCGCCCAATCTGGCAGTGGGAAACGCGCTTGGCGCCTGCGTCATCAACCTGCTGTTCTTCGTCGTCGTGGACGCCTTGCAGCGTCCACAGCCGATGTACTGTGAGGCCAGCGCGACACACCTGCTGGCGGCCGGCTTTGGCGTGGTAATGCTGGGCTTCGTGGCCATGAGCTTGCTTGCAGGCGGACGCGTCGAGGCGGTACTGCACGTCGGTGTCTATAGCCCGCTACTGCTGGTGTTATACCTGACAGGATTGAAGTGCATCCATGGACATGAACGCCAGGCCTTGGTGGCCGCGGCCGGCCGGGCCATGCCTGGACCGGTGGCGCCGATGTCGCGCGAGTGGCGCCGGTTCGGCCTGGCAGCGATGGCCGTCCTGGCCGCCGGGAGTTGGCTCCCGGAGGTGGCCGACGATCTGGCCCGGATATTCGGCCTGTCCCGGAGCTTCGTCGGTACGATACTCATGGCCATCGTGACCACATTGCCGGAGATGGCCGTGACCTTAGGCGCATTGCGCATCGGCGCACTGGACATGGCCATCGGAAATCTGCTTGGCAGCAATCTGTTCAACGTTGTGATCCTGGCGGTGGATGATGCCTTCTACGCACGTGGACCGCTGCTTGCCGACGTGGCACCCGTGCATGCAGGAACCGCGGTCACCGCGCTGGTGATGACGGGACTGGTCGTCATCGGCCTGGCCATGAGGCCGCGAGGCCAGCTACTAGGCCTTTTGAGCGGCATCAGCGTTGCGCTCGTGGCGACCTACGTCGTCAACGCGATGCTGCTCTACCTTGGCGGGACGTGAGGCAGACATGCAGCAACCTTTCGCCGAATTCGCTTTGCTGCTGACGGCCAGCGCGCTGGCGGGAGCCATTTTCGTACGACTGCGCCAGCCGGCGCTCATCGCGTATATCGTCGTCGGCGTCGTGGTGGGACCGGCGTTTCTGGGTCTGGTGTCGGCTCACGACCAGATAGACCTGCTTGCGCAGGTCGGGGTGACGGTGTTGCTTTTCGCCGTCGGCTTGAGTTTGGACCTGAATCATATCCGCCATGTCGGGCCGGTGGCACTCGCCACGGGCCTTGGTCAGCTGGGCTTCACAATCCTCATTGGCCTTGCCATCGTTCTGTCGTTGGGTAAGGGGATGATGGAAGCCTTGTACGTCGCGGTGGCGCTTACCTTCTCCAGCACCATCATCATCGTGAAACTATTGTCCGACAAACGCGAGCTCGATAGTCTTCATGGACGGATCGCGGTGGGTTTCTTGATTGTGCAGGATTTGGCGGCGGTGATCGCGATGATGGCGATGAGTGCACTGCGAGGCAGCCCAGGTTCGGGAGGGGAACTTGCGGCATGGGCCGCGGTGCTGCTGTCGCTGTCCTGGCGATTGGCACTGGCGGCCGTGACCCTATTCGTAATTATGCGCTGGGTATTGCCAGCGCTCGTAGGTGCGATGGCGCGCTCGCAGGAGCTTCTATTGATCTTCGCCGTTGCATGGGGCGTGGCATTGGCCGCATTGGGCGAATGGGTGGGCTTCAGCAAGGAAGCAGGCGCCTTTGTTGCGGGCTTCTCGCTTGCGTCGATGCCCTATCGCGAAGCGATGCGGGCAAGGCTGGCGGGCATCCGGGATTTTCTGTTGCTCTTCTTCTTCATCGACCTCGGCTCGAAACTTGACTTCTCTACCCTGGGCGCCGAGCTTGTGCCAGCGCTGGTGCTGTCGATTTTCGTGCTGATCGGAAATCCCGCGATTGTGATGGCTATCATGGGCTTGATGGGGTACCGTCGTCGAACCGGTTTCATGGCCGGGCTCACCGTGGCGCAGATCAGCGAGTTTTCCATCGTGTTCGTCGCCATGGGTGTGACATTGGGGCATGTGGGCGCGCAGGCCTTGAGCCTGACCACCCTGGTCGGTTTGGTGACGATCACCGTGTCTACCTATATGATCCTGTATGCGCAACCAATTTATGAGCGCATTGCGCCGCACTTGCGGCTGTTCGAGCGTCGGCATCCGTTCCGCGAGGTTGCTGCGGAGACGCAGGCGGCGATTGAACCCACGGCCGAAGTCATTGTCTTTGGTCTTGGTCGCTACGGCAGGCGCTTGTTCGAGCAACTGCGCGTCGGTGGGATCAGTGCGTTGGGCGTCGATTTCGATCCAGAGGTCGTGCTGGAATTGCGCGGCCACGGCTTACCGGTAGTGTTTGGAGACGGGGAAGATCCGGACTTTCTCGAGTCCCTGCCTCTTCGGCGTGCGCGATGGGTGATCACCACATTGCCCCAGTGGGAGTCCAATCGGACATTGCTGCACGCGCTCCGTAGAGCTCAGTATCACGGAAAGGTTGTTGGCGCGGTGCGCGATACGGCCCACGCTGACGCCCTGGCCCAGGCCGGTGCCGCGTGCTCACTTAATGTCTTCAATGATGCAGCCGACCATGCAGCTGATCGCTTGGCTCGAATCATTCGTCGACAGCTGGACATTCGATGATTGCGCCATCCAAACCGTCCTTGCTGCAACAAGGAAGCCAGTTCTCCTGCGAAAGTGGATGGTCAACCTAGCGCAGAAGCCGGTGACGATGAATGGCCGCCACCGAGGAATCGCGATACGGGAGCATCCGCTATAGCGAACGGTTGGCCGAGGCGGGCATCGAACAGTTGGTCGGCAGCCGTGGCGACCGCTACGACAACGCCTTGGCCGAGACGATCAACGGTCTGTACAAAGCCGAACTGATCCACCGTCGTGCCTTACATCTGGCCTGCAGTCTGTGCACGCGCCCTGGCGCGCTCCGCATCCTGCAATTCGCGCCATGCGATCTTCCCTGTAGCAAGCCGAGGGAGGTCGTCGACGAAATCGACCAGCCTCGGGTACTTGTAGGCCGCCATTCTGGCTTTGCACCAGTCGATGATATGGCAGGGCTCAACGCGTCCCTTGGCGCCTTCGCGCAGCACGATGATTGCCTTTACCGTCTCGCCACGATATGGGTCATGCGCGGCTATGACGCACGCCTCGCGCACGTCAGGGTGCTCATGCAGCAACGCTTCAATTTCCGTCGGCCACACCTTGTATCCCGACGCATTGACCATGCGCTTAAGGCGGTCGACGATGAAAAAATACCCTTCGCTATCTACGTAGCCCAGGTCTCCGGTACGAAAGAACGATCTTCCGTCCAGATCGATGAAGGCATCGCGCGTGGCCTGTTCGTTTCGCCAATAGCCGCCAAACATCTTGTCGCTGCATATCACTATTTCGCCTATCGCACTCCCTGCCAGTTCCTGCAGGGTTTCGGGATCGACGATACGGGCGTCGGTGTTGAACAGGGGAACGCCCAGGCACTGGCGCTTGAAATGAGCCGCCGGATTTCCCATGAAGGGCATGCCCTCCGACAACCCGTAGCCTTCCAGAAAGTCCACGCCCAGCAATGCTTTTATTCGTTCGCCGATCGCCTGCGGCATACCGGCGCCGCCGCCGCCCACGCGGCGCAGCGAGCGGAGGTCGTAGCTGGAAAGCCGATCGCTGGCCAGGAAATCGATCATCACGGTCGGCATCGTATTCCAATGGGTGACCTTATGCCGGGCAATCAATTCGGCTGCGCTATCGCGATTCCAGCGCGGCAACAGGACCAATGTACCGCCGACGTATATCGGCGTGTTCATCATGTTCTGCATGCCCGTAATATGGAAAAACGGCAAGGCCGCCAACACAACGGTTTCCGACTGCATATGCATCCAGTGGGCAACGGTGTTGATACTGGCCATCATCGAGCGGTGCGTATGCATGCAGCCCTTCGGCCTGCCGGTCGTCCCCGAGCTATAAAGGATTACGGCAAGCTGCTCCGGGCTTTGGTCCACAGGACGGGAAGGGGCAAGATCCGCCTCCAGTACGCTTTCAAAATCATGTAACTCAGGTGCGCGGTCGTCCGGTTCGGACAATATTCCCGCATCCGCTGCCGGGCTATCGACGACAACGACGCCGGCAAGGGCCGACGGGTTTTCCATCCCCAAGAGTTCGGGCACCATGCCGGCGCTGGTGAATGCGAAGCGCGCGCCTGTGTCTGCCTGGTAATGTGCAAGCTCGCCGCGCTTGTTCATTGGATTGACGGGCACCACCACCGCGCCCACGCGCAGGATCGCATAGTAGGCAACGATGAATTCCCGGCAGTTTTGCATATAAAGCATGACGGGCTCCGAACTGCGGACGCCCAGGCGGTGCTCCAGGAATCCCGACATCCGCTCCACCGCTGCCAGCAGTTCGCTGTAGGTCAGGGTTCCACGCTCGTCGATCAAGGCCGCCTTTTCCGGGAAGCGGGTTGCCGACACCAGGAGATTGAAGTGAAGGTTTGTCCCGGGCGTCGCGATCTGGTGTGGAAGATGCCCGGGCCAGTGGCTGACTTGCTGTGGTGTCATGGTCGACCTATTTATGCGGCTTGATTGCGGTCAATCGAGGGTGATATGGAGATCGGAGATGGCTTTGGCCCAGGTCTCGCGATCACGGGCAACGCGTTTGCCGAAAGTCTCTTGATCGGTGCCGGTAGGCTCTTGTCCTGTCACGATCATGCGATCGGCAACATCCTTGCGGTGGACGGCCGTCAGGACTGCTTTGGATATTGTGTCGATCACGGCTTTGGGCGTTGCGGCAGGCGCGAAGATTCCACACCAGCCGCTGGCGTTCATTTCGGGATAACCCGCCTCGATGAAGGTCGGAACGTCGGGGAGCAATATGGCCCGCACGGGGTTGGCGACGGCAAGTATGCGGATCTTATGGGCGTCGGCGTACTGCTTGTAGGTGCCCACTGCGCCCCAGGCGCTGGTCGTGCGGCCAGCCAACATGTCCTGCAGCGCCGGAATTTCGCCGCCATAAGGAACATGGATCAGCTTTATCCCGGCATGTTGGGAGAACTGCGCTGCCCAGATATGGGCAGATGATCCCTTGCCGTACGAGCCGTAGCTCAATTGCTCAGGCTCCTTTTTCGCCAGCGCAACGAACGACTGCAGGTCAGTGACCGGAACCTGGATCCCCACCCCGAATGCGACGGGGGTATTGGCGACTTCCGCCACGGGCGCGAGATCGCTCAGCCGGTACGACGCGTTCTTGTGCAGCAGATCCGCCTGCAATACGCCGGTATGGGTCATCAATAGGGTATAGCCGTCGGCTGGCGCCTGGGCGACGGTGGAGGCCGCGATCATGCCACTTGCGCCCGTTCGGTTTTCTACGATGACCGGCTGCTTCAGTTGGTTGGACAATTCGGCGCTGAGAATCCGCGCAATCGTATCGATACTGCCTCCCGCATTGGTGGGCACGATGATCCGGATGGGCTTTTCCGGAAAGCCGGACGGGGCGGCGGCGACGTTGGCCTGCACGCCGACGCATGCGGCAATACAAAGAATCCTGCATACCGACAGGAAAGCATGATTGTTCATGATGACTCCAGCATGGCATAAGGGAAGGAAAGGGATAGAGGACGCAGTAGCTGCCGCGTGTCGCCTCAGGGGCGATCTACCTCGCTCAGGAAGCGAGGCAGGCTGGAAAACCGCGCCAGGTGGTGGTCGGTGTCGCCCAACATGGCTTCGATAACGGTCAGCCGCTTCACGTAGTGGGAGACCGCAAGCTCGTCTGAAAGCCCTATTCCCCCGTGCAACTGCACCGCCTGCTGCGAGATGAACTTCATGGCCTGCCCCGCGCGCACTTTGGCTGCCGAGGCCAACCGCTTGCGGTCGCCTGCCTCCAACGGCGTGGACATTTCCGCTGCTGCCAGTGTTGCGACAGCACGCGCCTGCGCCAGATGAATCGCCATGTCGACCATACGATGCTGCAATGCCTGGAAGCTGCCGATTGGCACGCCGAACTGCTTGCGGGTTTTGAGATATTCCAATGTCGCCGCGTTCAGCGCTTCCATGGCGCCGATGGCCTCGCCGCACGCCAGTACGATGCCATAATCGGTCACTGCTTCCAGCATCCCCCAACCCTTGCCTTGTGCAGACAGCAGGGCCGAGGAAGGCACCCGGACATTTCTCAGCACGATGTCCGCGGCACGTAGCCCATCGATCGTCCGGTAGCCGCGCGCGGTCAGGCCGGCGGCGTTTGCGGGAACGAGAAAGAGGGAGATGCCATCGGGCTCCCGCTGTCCCCCGGATGTGCGTGCCGATACGATCGCATAACCGGCCTGTGCACCGTGCAGCGCAATCGTTTTGACACCGTCAAGGACGTAGTCGCCATCGTGCAGCCTGGCGGACGTGGCCACATCGAAAAGTTCGTGGCGGGACTGCCGTTCTCCAAGCGCGCACGTCATCGTCAGCGTACCGGAGGTAACTTCTTCCAGGAGTGCAGTGTGACTACCCGATAACCGGAGGAACTCCGCTGCCATCGCCGTTGCCAGTACGGGCTCCACGACCAGGCCCCTGCCCAATTCCTCCATGACGATGAACATGTCCATGACGGTCCCACCCAATCCGCCAACGGATTCTGGAAGCGGCAGGGCAAGGACGCCAAGCTCGGAGAGTGCGCGCCATGCCTGCTCCGACACGCCGAGCTCACTGTGGATGACAGAGCGGCGTGCTTCAAAGCCGTAGTCTTTGTCGACCCATCGGCGCACTGCGTTGGCGAACTGCTGTTGATCCTGCGTATAGTCGAAGTCCACGTTCCCGCTCCTTAGAGACCCAACGCCAGTTTGGCGATGACGTTCTTCTGAATTTCGTTGGAACCCCCGTAGATCGCGATCTTTCTGGAGTTGAAATACAGAGATGCGAGAGGCGCCGCGTCGTCGTTCTCGGTCACGGAATGGTCTCGCTCGCCGGCAATGAACGCAGGGTCGAAGGGCGATCCATAGGGGCCGACGGACTCGAGCATGAGTTCCGCGATGGCCAACTGGATCTCGCTGCCTTTTACCTTCAGCATCGAAGCCTCCGGCGTCGGGGATTTCCGCTGTTCTCCCTGCGAGATGGTCTTCAGCACCAGCATCTCCAGCCCCATCAGGTCGATTTCCAGCGAGGCGATCTTGGCCGCAAAGATGGGATCCTTGAGCAAGGATTCCCCATTCTTCGTCTGTTTGTATGCCAGCCGCTTGAGCGATCGGAGCTCGCGTTTCGAGCGGCCGACGGCCGCGATATTGGTACGCTCATGGCCCAGCAGATATTTGGCGTAGGTCCACCCCTTGTTCTCTTCGCCGATCAGGTTTTGCGCGGGTACCTTCACGTTGTCGAAGAACACTTCGTTGACCTCATGTTCCTCATCCAGCATGACGATGGGCCTAACGGTGATGCCCGGCGATTTCATATCTATCAGGATGAAGGAGATTCCTTCCTGTTTGCGAGCAGTGGGATCGGTGCGCACCAGGCAGAAGATCATGTTGGCGTACTGCGCCCATGTCGTCCACGTCTTTTGGCCGTTAACGAGGTAGTGATCGCCTGCGCGTTCGGCACGTGTGTTTATCGCCGCAAGGTCGGAGCCGGCGCCCGGCTCCGAATAGCCCTGGCACCACCAATCATCGCAGTTGAGAATGCGTGGCAGATAATGGCGTTTCTGGACATCCGTCCCGAAGGCCATGATGACCGGAGCCACCATGTTCACACCGAACGGCATGATGATGGGGGCGCCGGCGGCAGCGCAAGCTTCGTCCCAGATGTGACGCTGCACCGTGTTCCAGCCGGTGCCGCCATATTCCACGGGCCAGCTTGCCCCGGCCCAACCCTGGGCGGCCACGATCTTGTGCCATCGAACGAAGTCCTCCCGGTCCAGGCGCTTGTGATTCAGTACCTTGGCTCTTAAGTCGTTCGGGAGGTTTTCCCGTAGCCATGCGACGACGGTCTTGCGAAACTCCAGGTCCTGCGGACTGTAGCTGAGGTCCACGGTATCTCCAGGTGTGCCGATTGCAGGTGAAAAAAGAGGGCGCCGCAAACCGCGGTCAGATCGGGGGCCAGTTGAAAAAGTCCGCCGTTTCCTCGAGCGGTGTGAGAGCGCCCCGCATGGCGGGCATGGCAATCTCTCCGATACTCTCCGGTGTCCAACCGTCAGACTGGTGGACGGACTTCACCGGGCGCGGCTGGCTCATCAGCATGATCTCGTTGCCACGCACGGCGAAGACCTGGCCATTGATGTCGCGTGCCAGCTCGCTGCCCAGGAAGACAGCGAGCGGCGCGACCTTCGCGGGCGTCATCAACTGCTGCTTGCGCTCCGCTGCGCGCTTCTGTTCCTCGGTGGTTACCGGTATGGAGGCGACCATGCGCCCCCAGGCAAAGGGGGCGATGCAATTGGACCGCACGCCCGCGCGCTGCATGTCGATGGCAATGGTTCTTGAAAGGCCGACGATGCCCATCTTCGCGGCCGCGTAGTTCGCCTGGGCGCGGTTACCGACCAGGCCGGAGGTGGAGGTCATGTGGACATACGCGCCGCTACCTTGCTCCTTGAAAAACGGTGCCGCGGCGCTGCTGGTGTAGAAGGAACCATACAGATGGACCTTGAGCACAGAGTCCCATTCCTCATCTGTCATCTTGTGGAAGAAGCGGTCCCGCAGGATTCCGGCGTTATTGACGATGCAATCCACCCGGCCGAAGGTATCGATCGCCTGCTGAACCAGATTCTGTGCTCCCTTGCGTGTCGCGATGGAGTCCGTATTGGCCGAGGCTTCGCCCCCGGCTGCCCGGATCTCTTCTACGACCGCGGCTGCGGGACCTGCGTCGCTCCCTTCGCCGTTCAGGGACGCGCCGATGTCGTTGACCACTACCCGCGCGCCGGCCTGCGCAAGCTGTAGCGCGATGTCGCGGCCGATGCCACCTCCAGCGCCCGTGACGATCGCGACTTTGTCTGACATGGATAGCTTCATGATTCGTTCCTGGATAGTTGCAAGCGCCCTTGGGCATGACTGATGACGATGGCGTCGCGAGCGGCGACGTAGCCTTCAAGCGCGATGTGGGTTCCCTCGTTCCACATGCGGAACTCGATGACGTCGGAGGGATAGACGGGCGCGGAGAACCGGGCATCGAAGCCGCGGAGCCGTGTGGCGTCTCCGTCGGCGAACGCCCGGATGATCGCGATGGCCGCAAAGCCATAGGTCGCCAGGCCGTGGAGGATAGGGCGTGGAAAGCCCGCTCGCTGGGCGGCTCCGGGATCGATGTGCAATCGGTTGTTGTCCCCGCACAGGCGATATAGAAGTGCGGCATCGCTGCGGACGGCATACTCGACACGCTGGTCGGGTTGGCGCGCTGGCGCCGCGGTCAAGGGCGCTGGCGCATCATCGTCCAGCATGACGTCCTCTGTGCCGGTTGCCGAAAAGCCGCCATCGCCGCGGCAATAGAACAACTGCCAGGCGTGGCCGTAGAGGTCGCCGTCTTCCGACTGCAATGTCTTGCGGACCGTGACCAATGCGCCTTTCGACTGCCCCTTGTCGACCACGCGGCAGATCCGCGATGTACCCAGTATGCGGCCCTCTGCCGGCAAAGGGCGGTCCAGGTCGACGCGCTGCTCCCCCTGGACCAGTCGGGTGGCGTCTATGCCCAAGGCCCGCTCGTCGCGTGCCCAGAATCCGGGAGACGCAATCACCGCCGCCATCGTGGGGACCGGCACCTGGTCGGTCTCGTCGACCATTCGCAACTGACGACGGTCGAGGGGATCCGAGATCGCACCGACGGCCAGCGCATAGAGGGCGGAGTCGCGCAGGGTGTAATCGTAGAGCGTGGTTTTGCTCCATGCTTTGACGGCGTCGAGATTCATGCGCTTGGCTCCGCCTCGTCCAGGACAAACACGGGGACTCTGACCGCGCCGGCGCGGGCGAACGCGACGCGCACGACAGCGCCGATGTGTAGCCGCTCGAGCGACGCATCCACGATGTTGCTCAGCATCCGGACGCCTTCATCCAGCTCGATGAAAGCGAGTGCCTGGCCGCCCGGATCGCCACCGTTTTCGGTGTACGAATAGATGGTGCCTCGGCCGCTGGCCGGAACCCAGTCCACCTCGGCGGAAAAGCAATGAGGGCAAATGCGGCGGGGATAGTAGTGCGCCTGTTCGCAGGCACGGCAATGGCCGTAGAGCAATCTGCCTTGTGCGGCGGCTGCGAAAAATGCCTCGTTCTCGGGATTTGTGGCTGGCGCTTGCCACTCGCGGTTGTCTATGAACATTCAATCAACTCCTTCCTAGGATCAGCGTCGCGCTTCCATGGCGAGCGCCGAGGTTTCCGCCGGTTCCCTGCGCCAGCGCGAGTTCGCAGCCGGGGACCTGTACCTCGGGATGCGCTTCGCCTCGGAGTTGGCGTACCGCCTCGATCACTTTGGTAATGCCTCCGCGGTTGGCCGGGTGGTTGTTGCATAAGCCGCCGCCGTCGGTGTTGAAGGGCAGCCTTCCGACACCGGAAACGAGATTGCCGTCCTGAACGAAACGGCCGCCTTCCCCCTTGGCGCAGAAACCCAGGTCCTCCAACTGAAGCAGCACGGTGATGGTGAAGCTGTCGTAAATGGAGGCGTACTGGATGTCGGCCGGCGTCACGCCCGCCTCTGTAAAAGCCTGTGGGCCCGATTGCGCGGCGCCGGTGACCAATAGATCGCTGCCTCCGCCATATACGCCGCGCGCGGCCTCGCCCGCGCCCAGCACGTCGACGACTGGCCGGGCGAGGCTGCGCGCGATTTCGGGCCGGGTGACGACCAATGCGCCGCCGCCGTCGCTGACGACGCAGCAGTCCAGGCGATGAAGCGGATCCGCGACCAGAGGGGAATTGACAACGTCTTCCACCGTAACGGGCTTCCGCAGCATGGCGTGAGGGTTGTGCTGGGCGTGGATGGATGCCGCGACCTTGATCCAGGCCAACTGCTCCGCGGTTGTTCCGTACTCGAACATGTGGCGCCGCGCCACCATGGCGTAGCCCGCCAGCGTATTCATCCCGAAGGGTTGTTCGAATGCGGTGTCGGGCGATGTCGCTCCGTACGCCCGAGGCCGGGCGGTCGAGGGATCGGACCGCGGCCGGCCGGCCAACGTAATCAAAGCCACGTTGCACTTGCCCGCCGCGATCGCCTGCGCGGCGTGGGCGACGTGTATGAGATAAGAGGACCCTCCGGTCTCTGTCGTGTCCATGTGTCTTACCCGCAGGCCCAGGTAATCCATCATGGACAGGGCACCCAACCCCGGGGCATCGCCGGCGCAGAAATAGGCATCAACGTCCTGGATGCTCAACCCCGCATCCGCGAGGGCGCCTCGGGCGCATTCCGCGTGCAGTTGAGCGACGGAATGCTGCTCCGCCTTGCGCAACGGGTGTTCGAAAACGCCCGCAATGCAGGCCCGCTTCTTGATGGTCATAAAGCCCTTCTTTCGTGTTGTTGATTCTGCCTGGAAGAACGTCGTTCTGTATTCTGGTCTGAATTCTGATCGAAATCCAGATCACGTACAATAGGGTTAACATGGGGGTGCACGCTTATCCCCACTTCGGCGGTGGTTCTTGCTTGCCATCGCATCACACACAAGGACGGCTTCGCGCCGCTCGAACGACATGAGTACTGCAGACTCCATGGACCGGGAGGTTCTGGCTGACAACATCGCTGCGTCCGTCTATGCGGCAGTGCGGGCAAAGGCGGTGACCCATGCGTTTCTGCCGGGGGAACGATTGAACGAGGGCGAATTGGCCCGCGAATTGAACGTCTCCCGCACGCCTTTGCGAGCGGCACTACACCGCCTGACGACAGAAGGGTTCTTGCGCTCGGTCGCGGGCAAAGGGTTCTTTTTCAGGGATCTGGATCCCAAGGAGCTCTTCAGCCTTTACGAGCTGCGCGCCGCGCTGGAAGTGGCCGCGGCACAGTTGGCCATCGAGCGGGCCAGCGACCAGCAGATCCAGGCGCTTGCGGCCATGGTCCGCGAGGATGGGGCTGCGGAAGGTTGCACCCAGATGGATCTGATCGCGCAGGACGAGGCGTTCCATGTGCGCCTCGTATCCTTGGCCGGGAATCTGGAGATGTCGCGCGTCCTTGAGAACATCAATGCGCGCATACAGTTCGTGCGGTGGATAGATCTCGGCGCCCCCACGCGCCGGGCGACGCACCATGACCACAACCGGATCGTCGATGCGCTTGCCAGCCGCGACAGCGACGCGTGCTCCGAGCTTCTGAAAAAGCATATCGGACGGCGCCAGGACGAGATCGTCGCGGTAGCGCATGCCCGCCTGGCCCAGTTGTTTACGGAAAGAGCAACTCGCTCGCGCGTGTGACCGCGCCGAATTCCGAATGGTTAAAGATCCTGAGCTTTCGATCTTTTTGGGGATGTGATGAAGATACTTGTGCCTGTAAAGCGCGTCGTCGACTACAACGTAAAAGTGCGCGTGAAATCGGATCAAACCGGTGTGGACATCGACAACGTGAAGATGTCGATGAACCCGTTCGACGAAATCGCGGTCGAGGAAGCGACGCGCCTGAAGGAGAAGGGCACGGCCACGGAAGTCATCGCCGTGTCGGCTGGCGTGCAGCAAAGCCAGGAAACCTTGCGCACCGCCATGGCCATCGGCGCCGATCGCGGGATCCTCATCCAGACCGACGCCGTGCTGCAGCCACTGGCCGTGGCCAAGCTGCTCAAAGCCGTGGTCGACAAGGAGCAGCCGCAGCTGGTGATCCTGGGCAAGCAGGCCATCGATGACGATGCGAACCAGACGGGTCAGATGCTGGCCGCGCTGCTGGACTGGCCGCAGGCCACCTACGCCAGCAAGGTCGAAGTCGAAGAGGGCCGGGTCAGGGTTGCGCGCGAAGTCGACGGCGGCCTGGAAACGCTGATGCTGAAGCTGCCGGCCATCGTCACCACCGACCTGCGCCTGAACGAGCCGCGCTATGTCACGTTGCCCAACATCATGAAGGCCAAGAAGAAGCAGCTGGATACGGTCACGCCGCAGGACCTGGGCGTCGACCCCACGCCACGTCTGAAGACCCTGAAGGTGTCGGCGCCGCCCGTGCGTAAGGCCGGTATCAAGGTGCCCGACGTGGCCACGCTGGTGGACAAGCTGAAGAACGAAGCGAAGGTGGTCTGAAGATGACGATTCTGGTTATTGCCGAACACGATAACGCCCAGCTCAAGGGCGCTACCCTGAGCGCCATCACAGCCGCCTCCAAAATTGGTGGCGACGTGCACGTGCTGGTGGCCGGCAGCAATGCCCATGCCGTAGCGGACCAGGCCGCGCAGGCCCCCGGCGTGTCCAAGGTGCTGTTGGCCGACGCGCCACAACTGGCCGAAGGCCTGGCCGAAAACCTGGCGGCCCAGGTGCTGGACATCGCCGGGGACTACGGCCACATCCTGTTCCCCGCCACCGCGTCGGGCAAGAACGTGGCTCCACGCGTGGCCGCCAAGCTGGATGTGGCGCAGATCTCCGACATCATCGTGGTGGAATCGGCCGACACCTTCCAGCGTCCCATTTATGCCGGCAACGCCATCGCCACGGTGCAGTCGTCCGACGCGGTGAAGGTCATCACTGTGCGTACCACGGGCTTTGACGCCGTGGCCGCGCAGGGCGGCTCGGCGGCGGTGGAAAGCCTGACGGCCGTGGCCGACTGCGGCCTGTCGTCTTTCGTGGGCCGTGAAGTGGCCAAGAGCGATCGCCCGGAATTGGCCGGCGCGCGAGCGGTGGTGTCGGGCGGCCGCGGTCTGGGTAGTGCCGACAACTTCCACATTCTTGAGCCCCTGGCTGACAAGCTGGGCGCGGCACTCGGTGCATCGCGCGCCGCCGTCGACGCCGGCTACGCGCCCAATGACTGGCAGGTGGGTCAGACCGGCAAGATCGTCGCGCCGCAGTTGTACGTGGCAATCGGGATTTCGGGCGCCATCCAGCATCTGGCGGGCATGAAAGACTCCAAGGTCATCGTCGCCATCAATAAGGACGCCGAGGCGCCGATCTTCGGCGTGGCGGATTATGGATTGGTAGGCGACCTGTTCGAAACCGTGCCGGTATTGGCGGCGGCGCTGGACCATTGAGTGTCGCCGCCCGATACGTGGCTGCGAACCAAGGGGGCGTGGATTCGAATCCTGCCGGGCGCGGGAACCTGACCCGGACAGCACGCCGCGCATCCGTTGCGCGGGTTTTTGGATCGCGTGGGAGCAGGCTGCCGGAAAAAGCAGGCTGACCGGCTGTCATCATCGGCGTTATGCTGGATACATGGCTACCGGAAGCAAGAAGGTCATTTACGTTGCCCTGGCAGGCAATCTGCTCATCGCCCTGACGAAGTTGTTCGCCGCGCTGTATACCGGCAGCTCGGCGATGCTGTCGGAAGCCGTCCATTCGCTGGTGGATACGGGAAACGGCGGCTTCCTGTTGTACGGGATGCGGCGGGCCAAGCTGCCACCCGACAAGCGCTTTCCGTTCGGGCACGGCAAGGAGATCTATTTCTGGAGCTTCGTGGTCGCGCTGCTCATCTTTTCGCTCGGTGCCGGCATCTCGGTCTACGAGGGCATCCGGCACCTGCGCCATCCCGCAGTGATTGAAGATCCGCTCGTCAACTACATCGTGCTCGGCCTGAGCATGCTGTTCGAGGGAAGTGCGTGGGTGGTGGCGCTGAAGGAGTTCAGAAGGCAAAAGGGCAAGCGGGGCTACCTGGAAGCGGTCGAGGCTGGCAAGGATCCCACGGCGTTTGCGGTGCTGCTGGAAGACAGCGCCGCGATGTTGGGGCTGCTGTTCGCCCTGGCCGGACTGACCTTGAGCGAAGTAACGGGCAACATGATGTATGACGGCGCGGCGTCGATCGTCATCGGGCTGATACTCGCGTCGGTGGCCATCCTGTTGGCCAGGGAGACCAAAGGCTTGCTGATCGGCGAGAGTGCCAATCCGGAGGTCGTGGACGGTGTCCGCGCATTGATCGAAGCGACCCCCGGCGTCGATCGCGTCAATGAAGTCCTGACCATGCATATCGGCCCGGACTTCATATTGGTGAACATCAGCCTGATGCTGTCGCCGGCCCTGGATCGTGCCCAGGCCCACGAAACGCTGGACCGCATCGATGCGCGGATACGGTCGAGCTACAGCCGCATCAAACGCGTCTTCATCGAATCGGAAACGCGGCTGCGGGGCGGCGAGACGGCACGCGCCCCTGGACCGGAGGCCTCCGGCTGATCGCCCGGCACAACCGCGGCCGGCCCGGGCAGGCTCAAGCCATCACCGCTGGATGGCGCCGAGCACCCGGGCTATGTCGGCCGCCGGCACGGGCCGCGAAAACAGGAAGCCCTGCGCTTCGTCGAAGCCTTCCCTTTTCACCGCGTCAAGCTGCGCCTGGGTTTCAACGCCCTCCACCGTCGTCGTGATCCCCAGGCTGCGGCCGATGCCCGCGACCGCGCGGATGATGGCCAGCGATTCCCGGCCGTCCGGCAGGTCGCTGATGAAAGCGCCGTCCACCTTGATCTTATCGAACGGGAAAGTGCGCAGATAGCCCAGGGACGAATAGCCGGTGCCGAAGTCGTCCATGGCGATTTTCACGCCCAGCAGGCGGATATCCTGCAGTATCCGCAGATTCGTATCGCACTCGTCCAGCATGACGGATTCCGTGATCTCCAATTGCAGGCGGCTGGCGGGAAGCCCCGACGCGGCCAGCGCCGCCGACACCGTGTGCACGAGGTCGCCGTTCTGGAATTGCAGCGGCGACAGATTCACCGCCACGGCGGTGCCGTCCGGCCAATGGCTGGCTTCGCGGCACGCCGTCTGCAGTACCCATTCCCCGATCGGGATGATCAGGCCGCTTTCCTCCGCCAGCGGGATGAACTCCGCGGGGGAGACCATTCCTTTGCCGGGATGTCGCCAGCGGATGAGCGCCTCGCAGGTACTGACCTTGTTCGACGCCAGTTCGACCACCGGCTGGAAATAGATTTCCAGCTCCTGGCGGGCAATGGCGCCCTTCAATGCGACCTTGAGCTCCAGCTGGGCCTGGACGCTGGCATCCATGCTGTCCACATATCGCCGATAGATGCCGCGCCCCTCCGACTTGGCGCGATAGAGCGCGACGTCCGCGGCGCGGATCAGCTGGTCCGCGGTGCTGCCGGCAGCAGGCGCGAAAGCGATCCCGATACTGGCCCCGATGGTGACGGAGACGTCTTCCAGCTGGAAGGGTTCGTCCAGCGTGCGGATGATCCGCTCCGCCATTGCCTCGACATGCTCGGGGGCGCGGAGGGCCGGCTGTATGACGACGAACTCGTCGCCTCCCAGGCGGGCGATGGTGTCGGTGTCGTCGACACACGCCCGCAGGCGGTCCGCTGCCTGGCGCAGCAGCAGGTCTCCGATCGGATGGCCATAGGCGTCGTTCACCGACTTGAAGCCGTCCAGATCCAGTATCAGGACCGCCAGTTGGGTGCCGGGGGCCAGGTGGGCAAGGTCGCGGTCCAGGCGTTCGCGGAACAGCACCCGGTTCGGCAGGTTCGTCAGGGCATCGTGCCGGGACATATACGATATCTGGGTCAGCGCCTGGAAACGCTCCTGCTCGGCGCGGCGGCGGTCGGACGTGTCGCGGAAGAAGATCGAAAGTCCTTCTTCCGTCGGGGCCGCGTGGACTTCCAGCCACATGCCCAGTGCGGCGACGTATTCCTCGAACGTCACCGAATCCTGCGTCGCCAGCGCCTTGCGGCATTGGGCGGCGAAGGCGCCGTTTTCTTCATCGGGGTAAAGGCGCCAAAGGCCCGTGCCTATCGCCTCGTCTCCCAGGCCCAGCAGGCGCCGGGCATTCGAGTTCATGTACGTCAGCCGCCAGGCGGGATCCACGACGAGCACGCCATCCAGGGTGCTTTCCAGGACGGATGCGAGCCGGTCCGCCGCTTTCTCCGCCGCGCGCCGCGCCGACTCGGTGACGTCGCGGGCCGCCTTGGCCTCTGTGATATCGCGCCAGATGGTCAGGATGCGCGTCGGCTTTCCATCCTTGCCAGGTACCGGGGTGGAGACCACGTCCATGCAGCGTACCTTGCCATCGTGGGTGGTGATCGTCATTTCGAATCGCGCGCGGTGTCCCGCGCGCGCGCGTTCGAAGGCGGCCGTTACTGTGCGCATGTTATCCGGCGTGACCACCTTGTCCCATCGCGCCTCGCTCACGTCGGCAGTGTCGGACAAGCCGAAGATCTCGCGGCCCGCCCGGTTGATGAGCAGCGGCGTTCCGTCCAAGTCCAGCAGCCGTACACAGTCCGGGCTGCTCTGGAAGATGCTGCGGATCAGGATCTCGCTTTCGCGGACGGCCTCTTCGGCGCTCTTGCGTTCGTGCACGTCCTCCAGCAGTCCGTACCATCTCGAGACCCGGCCGTGCTCGTCCAGACGGGCCGCCGCGCGGCTCCTGAACCATTTGTAGGTGCCGTCGAACAGGCGAACCCGGAATTCGATGTCGCAGGGATCGCCGGTCCTGACCGAAGCATCCCAGCGCTCCTGGGCCAGCGGCAGGTCCTCAGGATGGACGCTGTCGGTCCAGCCGGACCCGTACGTGGATTGCGGAGACAGGCCCGATACCTGGGTCCACGTCGCTCCGGCTTCGATGACGCGGCCGGCCGCATCGGCAATCCATGGGACCTGCGGATGAAGCTCGACCAGCGACCGGTAACGTTCCTCGCTTTCCCGCAGGACGCGTTCCGCTTCCCGCAACTGCGTCACGTCCGTGATCAGGACGAGCAGCAGCCTGCGGGAGAGGCCAGACTCCGGGAACAGGATGCGGTGCTTGTGCGTGACGAAGGTTTTGCCGCCCTCGGGCGAGGTGATGGTTTCTTCGAAGATGCGGGGTTCGCCGGTGGCGAATATCGCCCGGTCGACCGCGATGATGGCATCCGCCTCGCGGCGGGGCAGGAAGTCGTAGTCCGTTCTTCCGATGACCTCCGCCAAAGGCCGCCGCATCATGGCGCAGGCAAGCGGATTCATATAAAGAAAGCGGGACTGCTCATCCTTGACGATAACGGGATGGCGGAATTCCTCGAAGATGGCGCGGAATACTTCCAGTGCGCCATCCACGCGGCGCGGTTGCTGATCAGGTAGAGCAGCAGACATCCCATCTCTCCGAGGCAGTGTTGGGGCGGGCCCCTTCAGTCCGGCGTCGCGGATCATGCTTCAACGCGCCTTTTATTTAATCGTGTGGCGATACTATGCCATCGGTAAGGCCGACGCGCTGCAGGGATATATTGCCTTTTCGCGACATCTTGCCGAAGCGCCATCCGGCGACGTGGCGGCGGCAAGCCGGCCGTTCGAAAACGGATGTAGAGTCCATGAGCAATCCGCGTGCGCAACCCGCTCGCGCGGGCGCGCCGCAAAACCCGATAAATCGAAAAGGAGACAAGCATGGCTACCGAGACGTGGTCGGACCGATCGATAGCGATTACCGGCGCGGCGGGAGGCATAGGCGCCGCCTGCGCCCGCCAGCTCGACGCGCTGGGCGCATCCCTGATCCTGATGGACCGCGACGAGGCCGCGCTGCAGCGCGTGGCGGCGATGCTGCGCCCCGATGGCGCGCGGCGTCTCGTCGCCGCCGATCTCGGCGAACCCGGCGTGTGCAGGCAGGTCTTCGATTCGATTGATGAACTGTACGGGCTGATCCACATGGCCGGCATCTACCAGGCCGACGACCTGGCGCCGGAAAGCCGCGCGGTGTGGGATCGCACGATGACGGTCAACCTGGACATGGCTTTCGACCTGGCCAGCGCGGCCGCGCCGCGGCTGTGCGATCGCGGCGGGCGAGGAGCCCGCATCGTCATGGCCGCCTCGCTGGCCTATCGGCGGGGCTCTTTCGACCACCTTGCCTATTCGGCTTCCAAGGGCGGCATCGCCGGCCTGACGCGCGCTCTGTCGCGGCGGCTGGCGCCGCAGGTGCTGGTCAATGCCGTGGCCCCGGGCATCATCGACACGGCCATGCCGGCCCAGTTGATCGCCGCGCGCGGCGACGCGGTACGGCGCGAGATCCCGCTGGGGCGCTGGGGGACCGCTGACGAAGTCGCCGGCACGGTCGTGTTCCTGTGCAGCGACGCGGCCAGCTACATCACCGGCCAGATCATCAATATCGATGGCGGCATGGTCAACGGCTGAATCGCCGGATGCGGGCGAGATACCCGGCGTGGTGCGGCCGGGTCTGCCCGTGGCGTCGTTGCAGGTATGGGGTCGGCGCACGGCAACACGGCGAATGCCGTTTACTCGCGTGGCTGCGGGAAAACCCTAAATCAATAATATTGACCGATTGTATTACGAGATCTAGTCTGTACCTGGGCCGCCGCTCAATCGGTGCGTCGCCTGGGGGCCCGCCGCTACGCGCACATGCTCCGCGCCATCGGTCCAGGACCCAAGGGCGGATCGGCGGAGTCCATGATGGGATCGCCCCGGCCGAGGCCGTCCGGCACCGCCGATTCCGGCGGCATTTTTTTAGTCCGGTTTGTCGTCAGACAATCCGTCAATAAGATCGAAAAAGGAGGAAGCAGCCAAATGGTTTCAGTAGCCCAAGCCTCGCCGGTGCCTCTCGCCGGCACTTCCACCGAGCAGAAACGCAGGAATGCCATCAAGGGCGCGTTCTTCTCGGAATTCATCGATATGTTCGATATCTATCTGCCGGTGGTCGTGTTGGCACCGGTGCTGTTCTATTTCCAGCCACGCGGTATCGCCCCGGAAACCGAGGTTCTCCTGGCATCGCTGGTATTCATCACGACCTTGCTGGGTCGACCGATCGGCGCGCTGATTTTCGGCATGGTCGCCGACCGCATCGGCCGCCGCAAGGCTTCCATCTGGTCGGTGTCGGGCTTCGGCGTGGTGACGCTGTTGATCGGCTTGCTGCCGGGCTATGACAGCATCGGCATCGCATCCTATCTGTTGCTGGTCGCGCTGCGGTTCGTCGACGGCATTTTCCTCGGCGGCGGGTATACCGGCGCCATGCCGCTGGCCATAGAATACTCGCGCAAGTCGCAGCGCGGACTCGTCGGCGGCCTGATACTGGCAGGGTTTCCGGCCGCCTACGTCTGCATCAATCTGGTGGCGATGCTGATGTTCGCGCTCTTTCCGCTGGCCGGTGCGCAATCGCCGTACGCGCAGGTGGGCTGGCGGATTCCTTTCCTGATCGGCGCCGCCCTGGCCGGCGTGCTGGCCTGGTATTACATCCATAAGGTCGCCGAATCGGAGATCTGGCAAACCGAGGCGAAGAAGGATGGCGCCGGACCGGCCAGGGAGAAACTGCCGCTGATGGACCTGGTTCGCGGACGCAGCGGACGCAACCTGCTGCAGGTGCTGCTCCTGATGACCGGCTTCTGGCTGACGCAGAACCTGATCACCATCTATATGCCCACGGGATTGCTGGCCTCCACGCTGCACCTGAGCGCTTTCGACACCGCCGCCACGCTGCTGGTGTGCTACGGAACGCTGTTCTTCAGCTATATCGGTTCGGGCATGCTGGGGCAGCGCATCGGTCGCCGCCGTTTCTTCATCGTGGCGGGACCGCTGATCGCGACCGTCGGTGCGGCCCTGTTCTATGCGCTCTCGCGGGCCGGCGGCATGCCGCTGCCGGTGATCATGCTGCTGGTCGTCCTGCTGTCCGTCCTGGTGACTTCGCCATGGGGCGTGATCGTTACGTACATCAACGAGCGCTTCGTGACCGACGTGCGCGCCACCGGTTTCGGCGTGGGATTCAGCCTGTCGGTGATCATCCCGTCGTTCTATGCCTTTTACATGAACTGGCTGGGCCGTCTCATGCCGATGCGGTGGGCGCCGGTGGCACTGCTGGTGATCGGCGGCGTGATCGGCACAATCGGCGCCATGATGGGTCCCGAGACCCGCGATGTGGACTTTTAAGGATGACGACCATGCGCAAGGATAGGGCAGGCTTCATTGGCCTGGGCAACATGGGCGGGCGCATGACGCGGCGCCTGGTGGACGCCGGCATCGCGGTGACCGGCTTCGATACGGACGCGTCGCGGGCCGCTGCGTGCGGCGCGGCGGCCGCGCGCGGCGTCGGCGATGTCGTGGCGGCGGCCGACGTCGTCCTGATGTCGCTGCCGGACAGCCATGTGGTAGAGGCGGTGGTCGAGGGCGCCGACGGCGTGCTCGCGCATTGCCGCGCGGGGCAGACCATTGTGGACTTGAGCACCGCCGCCGCCAGTTCGACCATGCGGCTGCACGAATTGTTCCGCGACAAGGGCGTCCACTATATCGATGCGGGGATTTCGGGCGGCGCGGCGGCCGCCGAAAAAGGCACGCTGACGCTGATGATAGGCGGCGATGCCCAGGCCGTGGACGCGGTGCGCTGGGTATTCGAGCCCTTCAGCGCCAAGGCGCTGCACATGGGCGCCAGCGGGGCGGGACATGCGACCAAGCTGTTGAACAACTTCCTGAATGCGGTCAGCCTGGCGGCGACCGCCGAGGTAATGGTGGCCGGCAAGAAAGCCGGGCTGGACCTGCATCAACTGCTGGAAGTATTGAACAGCAGCAGCGGGGTGAACTTCGCCACGCAGAACCGCTTCCCGTACATCATCGATGGCAACTATCTGGAAGGCGGCTTGACGAACAGGCTGATGACCAAGGATGTGGTGCTGTACGTGGACCTGGCGCGCGAGCTGGGCGTGGCGTCGCTCAATGCGGCCGGTCCGTTGTCCTGCTTCGGCCTGGCCACCGCGCTGGGTTATGGCGACACGATCAGCAACCGTGTGGTCGACGCGATCGGCGACGTCTCGGGCGGCGTCAGGCTCAAGGACCAGGGGAGTCGATGATGGCGCTGACGCAACGGCAGCAAAACCTGAAAGATGCCTTCGTGCGCTTGCGTGGCGCCTGGGGCGAGGAATGGGAAAGCATCCTCAGGCTGGACCCGGGATTTTTCGAGGCCTATCTGAACCTGGCCTCGGTACCCTGGCTTAAGGGGCACCTGGAGCCCAAGGTAAGGGAATTCATCCACATCGCCGCCGATGCCGCGGCCACGCACCTGTACCGTCCGGGCATCAAGGCGCATATCGAAGCCGCGATACGCTACGGCGCGACGCGCGAGGAATTGATGGAGGTACTGGAACTGACCAGCACCGTGGGAATCCACGCCGCCAACGCGGGTGTCCCCGTGCTGCTGGAGGTGCTGCGGGAAGAAGGGCTGCGCGACGCCCCCGCACCGCTGGACGAGCGCCGCGAGGCATTGAAGCGGGACTTCCGCAAGAATCGTGGCTATTGGCACGAGACCTTCGACGGACTGCTCGAACTGGATCCCGAATTCTTCCAGGCCTACCTGGACTTTTCCTCCGTGCCGTGGCGCACCGGCGTGCTGGCGCCGAAGGTCAAAGAGCTGATGTACTGCGCCTTCGACGCGTCGGCCACACACCTGTACCTGCCCGGCCTGAAGCTGCATATGCGCAACGCCATCGGCTATGGGGCTACCGCGCAGGAACTCATGGAAATGCTGGAGATCGTCAGCACGATAGGCATCCACGGCGCCGCGGTGGCCGCGCCCATCCTGGAAGAGGCGTGGGCCGCGCGGGACGCCTAGCTTCTCGCCTGGGCGAGGCCGCGCGCCGCCATGGCGCGGGCCGCGCCGGCGCCGCCGCCTGCCTATTGCGATGGAGGCACGTGCAGCATCGCGACCTTGCCGGCCAGCGCCGGCGCGGGCGGCGGATAGCGCAGCAGGACCTGGGGGTCGTGGCCCGGCACAATGTGAGCGTGGCTATCGGCCAGCGTATCCAGCCGGCGGTGGCCTTCCAGCATGTCGCCGACATTGAACACGGCGGGAAACGGGCGGCCTTCCTCCATGTTGCGGTAATAGTGCGAGGCATCGGAGGCCAGCACGACCCAGCCGCGCGCCGTATGCACGCGCACCACCTGCAGGCCCTTGGTATGGCCGCCGATACGGTGCACGGTGATCCCGGGCGCGATCTCGGCATCGCCATCGTGAAAGCGGACGCGGCCCGCATAGACCTGTTCGACCATCTGCAGCACGTCGCGCAGGTTGAAGGCTTCCGCCATGCAGCGGTGGGCCATATAGCGGCCGGTGGCGTACTCCATTTCGCGGTCCTGCAGATGGAAGACCGCGTTCGGATAGGCCGCCAGGTTGCCGACGTGATCGTAGTGCATGTGTGTGACGATCAGGTCGCGCACGGCGTCGACGTCCACATCCATCAGCTTCATCGCATCGCGCATCGGATGGATCAGCTTGCGGCCGCGCGCGCGCGCCTCGTCGGCATCGAAGCCGGCGTCCACCACCCAGGTGCGCCCGGCATCGCGGATCAGCCACACGAAATAATCCATGGGCATGGGGCCGTTGTGCGGGTCGCCGCCCAGGAAATTGGCGGCGGCGGTGCGTTGATGTTCGCCATATTTGATGGCGAAGACTTCGTACTCGGGAAGCATGGCGGGTCTCCTCCGTCTCGGATGCGGCATCGGGCGATGATAGGTAATGTCTGACAGTCAGTCAATAATACAATTCAACGTGCCGAGGGACGGTATGATCCGTCCGCGGTTCCAACCAAGGAGATGAACGGATGATCGTCGAAATGCGTGTCTATCACTGCGCTCCGGGCAGGCTGCCCGCCCTGAACGAGCGCTTCACCGGCATTACGTTGGGGTTCTTCAAGAAGTATGGGATCGAGCAGATCGGCTTCTGGACCACGCTGGCGGGGCCGAGCAACCAGACGCTGACCTATCTGCTGAAATGGGAGAGCCTGGCCGAGCGCGAGCAGAAATGGAACGCCTTCCAGGCGGATCCGGATTGGATCCGCCAGCGCAATGCCACCGAGGCCGAGAAAATCATCGTGGAGCGGGTGGAAAACCAGTTCCTGGCGCCCACGGCCTATTCGGCATTGCGCTGACGGCGGTTGCCGGGGCCGGCCGGCCCCGGCATGGTTCTCCGGGCATGCGCCTTGCTGTCGACGCTCTCCACTCCCGGAGGTGCAGCATGGACTCAGGTCGCGACGGACGCATGGTCAGGCATGGTGGCAGTTTTTACCACTTCCGGACGGTGGAGCAGGCTGCGGGGTTCCTGCGGGCGCTGCAGGACGGCAAAAGCGTCGAATCCTGCCGGCGGCGCTGGCGTCCCCGCCTGGTGCAGGTCGCGGCTTCCGTCGCCGCGCCCGGCATTGCCCGGCAGCCAGGCAAGGATTGATCGCTATTTCACCGCCACCAGGACCGGCTGCGCCTGGTAGATATCCGCGAACATCTGCTTCAGATTGGCGATCTTGGGCAGATCGTTGTAGACGATGTACGGATAGCGCGGATTGTTCACCAGGAAGTTCTGGTGATAGGCCTCGGCGGGATAAAAGCCTTTCAGGTTCTCCAGCGTGGTGACGATGGGCTTGGCATAGACGCCGGCCTTGCCGAGCTGGGCGATATAGGCCAGCGCCACTTCGCGCTGCATGTCGTTGGCGTAGAACACGGTGGAGCGGTACTGCGTGCCGGTATCCGGCCCTTGCCGGTTCAGTTGCGTAGGATCGTGCGCCACGGAAAAATACACCTGCAGCAGTTTGCCGTAGCTGATCTGGCGCGGATCGTAGGTCACCGCGACCGACTCCGCGTGGCCGGTGTCGCCGTCGCTGACGTCATCGTAGTGCGCCGTGCCGGCGCTGCCGCCGGCATAGCCGGAGACCGCCTGCTTTACGCCGCGCACGTGCTGGAATACCCCTTGCACGCCCCAGAAGCAGCCCCCGGCGAAGACGGCGGTTTCGGTGGCGGCGGTCGTGGCGGGCTCGTCCTGGACGGGCGGCGGGATGGCGACCGCGGCTTCGGCGGCCTGGGCGGGGGCGTGTCCGGCGAACAGGGCCGTCGCGGCGGCGGCGCAGGCGGCAAGCGCCAGGAAAGGCCATTTGGCCGGGAAACGGGCGGCGAATGTCATGATGGGGCTCCGAAGGGGCGGGGGGCGAAGGAATTATGGCGCCGCCGCGCCCGCGGAAACTTAAATTAACCGTGATATTGCCGGCGCGGCGCCGCGCCGGCACGCGCCTGCGCGACAATAGCGACCGCCGGGCCATACTGGCGCCCGAACGCCGTGACCGATATGACCTCCGCAAAACGCATTCTTATCGTCGAAGACGACGCCCATATCGCCGAACTGCTGCGCCTGCACCTGCGTGACGAAGGCTACGACGTGGTCCACGCCGCGGATGGCGACAACGGCCTGCGCCTGCTGGAAGGCGGGGGCTGGGACCTGCTTGTGCTCGACCTTATGCTGCCGGGCGTGGACGGGCTGGAGATCTGCCGCCGCGCGCGCGCGATGACCCGCTACACGCCCATCATCGTGACCAGCGCCCGCGCCAGCGAAGTCCATCGCATCATCGGCCTGGAGCTGGGCGCCGACGACTACCTGGCCAAGCCGTTTTCCATGATGGAGCTGGTCGCACGGGTTAAGGCCCTGCTGCGCCGTGTGGAGGCGCTGGCCCGCGACGCCCGCATGGAGGGCGGCATGATCGATATCGCCGGGCTGCGCATCGATCCGCTCGCGCGCGAGGCCTTCGTCGACGGCAACGCCGTCGACCTGACGCCGCGCGAGTTCGACCTGTTGTATTTCTTCGCGCGCCATCCCGGCAAGGTTTTCTCCCGCATGGACCTGCTGCACGAGGTCTGGGGCTACCAGCACGACGGCTACGAACATACGGTCAATACGCACATCAACCGGCTGCGCCTGAAGGTAGAGGCCAATCCCACGGAACCCCAACGCATCCTTACGGTATGGGGCAAGGGCTACCGTTTCGCGGCAGCCGGCGGCGGGGATACCGCATGAGGCACCTGAGCCTGTCGCAGCGCCTGTCCCTGGTCTTCGCGGTGTTGTTGCTGGCATGTACGGCGGCGGCGGCCTGGCTGCAGATCAATGCCAACCACGTGCGGGAAGAGGAAACCGCGCAGCGTTTGTCCAGCGGACTGGCGCGGCACATCGCCGACAGCGCGCCGCTGATGGACGCGGACGGCCTGCGTCCCGGTGCCGTGCGGGATCTGTTCGACAAGCTGATGGCCGTCAACCCCAGCGTCGAGGTCTACCTCTTGTCCAGGGACGGCCGTATCGTCGGCGATGCGGCGCCGCGCGGACACCTCAAGCGCGAACGGGTCGATATGGAGCCGGTGCGGCAGTTGCTGGCCGGCGCTCCCCTGCCTGTCCTTGGCGACGATCCGCGCAGCGCGACAGGGCGCAAGGTTTTCGACGCCGCGCCTTTGACGGTACGCGGCGAGAACGCCGGCTATGTCTACGTGGTCCTGCAAGGAGAGCGGCGCGATGCCCTGTCGGCCAATCTGGCCGCCAGCGCGACGACGCGCACGATGCTGATGTCCCTGGGGCTGGTGGCCCTGTGCTGCCTGATAGCCGGGCTGGTGGCCTTCGCCCTGATCACGCGTCCGCTGCGTCGATTGACGGCGGTGGTGCGGGACTTCGACGCCAATGAACAGGCCGCCACCGAAACCTTGCGCGCGTCGCCGGCGGCCGCCATGCCGCCCGCCGGCGGCGATGAAATCGGCGTGCTGGAACAGGCCTTCCGCCAGATGGCGGCGCGCATCGCGGAGCAATGGCGCGAGCTCAGCCGGCAGGACCAGCAACGGCGCGAGCTCGTTGCCAATATTTCGCACGACCTGCGCACGCCGCTGACCTCCCTGCATGGATACCTGGAAACCCTGCTGATAAAGGCCGATACCCTGGATGACGCAGACCGGCGCCGCTACCTGGAGATCGCCCTGGGCCAAAGCCGTAAAGTCGGCCGCCTGGCGCAATCCCTGTTCGAGCTGGCGCGGCTGGAATCCGGCCTGATCCAGCCGGATAAGGAAGTCTTCGCGCTGCCCGACCTTGTGCAGGATGTCTTCCAGAAATTCGAGCTCGCGGCCGAAGCGCGCGGCTTGCACCTGTCGGCCGGCTTCGACCGCGATCTACCGCCAGTGGAGGCCGACATCGGGATGATCGATCGGGTTCTGACCAATCTGCTCGACAATGCCATCCGTCATAGCCCGCTGGGCGGTGCGGTAGACGTTCGCATGACCGCGGACAGGGGCGCGGCCATCGTCACGGTCGGCGACGACGGACCGGGTATACCCGAGCCCCTGCGCGAAAATCTCTTCACCCGCGCTTCCGTATGGCGCTCGGATCGCGCCGAGGCCGGCGGTCTTGGCCTGCTCGCCGTGCATCGCATCCTCGCCTTGCATGGCGGCGATATACGGCTGGTGTCGCGACCGGGCCGGGGGGCCGTCTTCGAATTCCGCCTCCCCGCGGCGGCTGCCCGGCCGACCACGTCCGGCGCGTAGCGGCCGGTCCAGGGCCCCGGCCACCACTACGCACAAGGCATGGTGCGGCCTCGCCTGTAGATCGATAGGTGTAGGTCCGTGCTTTCGACCTAGGAAGCGCCCTATGCCCCGTCGCTCGTACGGCCTAGGGTGAACGCATTCTGGAGCTCTCGCATTACTGCGCGCACTATCTGCGCGGAGTAGGTATGACGTGAACGCCTGAATCGGATGGGACATGGACAAGAAGACCGTTGCGTTGCTCGTGAATGCCACGAACCAGCCTGGATGGGTGCATGAAGTCGCCCAGTGGCTATCGCGTGAAGAACACTTCCAGATCGCCGCGCTGATCGTCGCCTGGGACGATACGCAGTCCGCCGAACGCAGCTTGCCGTGGTCGCGCGACCCGCTGGGGACCGTGGCGCGGCTGGAATCGCGCATGCTGGAAACCCGCCACCGCGCCCAGCTGGCGACCAGCGAGCTGACCGCATCCCTGCCTCCCGGTACGCCGGTGCTGGACCTGGGGGTCACCCGCGGCCATGGCGGCCTGCTGGCCGCCGATCCGGAGCAGCTGCGCGATCTGATGGCGCTGCGCCTGGACGTCATCCTGATCCTGGGCGCGCCGGCGATACGGGGAGAGTTGGCTTCCCTGCCGGCCCACGGGGTATGGATGCCCGTGCATTCGGACCTCAAGGACCAGCAGCATGTGGCCCACGCCGGGTTCTGGGAGGTGTATCAGCGTTCCGACCACACCACGGTCAAGCTGTGGCGGCTGGGGGCGACCGAGCAGGCCGATGAATTGCTCGATGCGCGCAGCTTCAACACCGAGGTGTTTTGGCTGAAGAACCGCGCGCGCGCCCTGAGCCTGGCCAACCTGATGATCTTCGATACCTTGCAGGCGATGGTGCAGCCGGAGCGGCGCAAGCAGCCCTCGTCGTCGCTGCAGATCCATACGGCGATGACCCGCCCGCAGCCGGCCCAATGGGACGGCGCCGCCTATCTGGCTCGCCAGGCATGGCTGGCCTCGAGCATGGTGCTGCGTCGCGCCATGAAGCGCAACGTGCGGTGGCGCATCGGTATGTGCCCGACCGGGCGCCAGGAGGTCGTTACCTCCGAGGCAGCGGTCATGGTGCCGCCGAAGGGGCGGTTTTTTGCCGATCCCTTCGTGTATACCCGCAACGGACAACCCTATATTTTTTTCGAGGATTATTACTTCCGCGAGCGTAAAGGGAAGATATCGGTCGCCACGTATATCGACGGAGCCTTCCGCTTTCTGGGCGTGGTGCTGGACCTGCCTTATCACTTGAGTTTCCCCTACATTTTCGAATACGGCGGGGCTACCTATATGGTGCCGGAAACCTGCGGTAACCGAACCATCGAATTGTGGAAATGCACGGAATTCCCGCTTGAATGGGAATTGCATTGCAGGCTGATGGACAATATTTCGGCCGTAGACACCATCGTTTTCCCTTACGGGGGGCATTGGTGGCTATTCACGAACATCGATCGGACCGATGGCGTCAGCCATTGCGACGAGCTGTTCGCCTTCTACGCCGACCGTCCCGACACGGACCGCTGGACGCCGCATGCCCTGAATCCGATCGTCCATAGCCCCGTCAAGGCCCGCAACGCCGGGGTGATCCTGGCGGCGGACGGCAGCGTGGTCCGCTGCGCCCAGTCGCAGGGTTTCCAGCACTACGGCAACGGGGTGTCGCTGAACCGGATAGAGGAGCTTACGCCCCATACCTACCGGGAGGCCGACGGCCCCGTGAATTACCCCAGTTTCCTGCGCAAACCATTCGCTTCCATGCATCACTGGCATCACCACGGCGGTCATACCGTGTTCGACTTTGCATTTATGGAATAACAAATACCGGCGCGCGCCACCGCGGGTGGCGCGCCGGTAAAAGGAAACTCCCCGCAGCATAATCGCGGCGCATCGCGTAAAGCAGCAGCAGCGTTTCGCCGCTCCCCCCCGAAACCCGCATGAAATAAGGCTTGGAGCTCTACATGAAGACACAACTCGCCCAGGGTCGCTTGCAAAAGCTTGCAGACCGACTCCATTCAAAACTTGTTTAGTACCGCATTTAAACCAGCGTGGCGCTGATGTTTATTGATGCAGAAAAAATCAGGAGGGGCGGCTTCCGGGGGCATTCGATTGATACTAACGGATGACTTCGCTTCCTGTCGGTTTATGTCGATTGGATAAGCTTGATTTTGGACTGGGCTACCCATAACATGGACTGGTCATCCTAACGATGACTACTCAAGTTTCGGTCGGTTCCGCCAACGTCTCGCCCAAGTGGTCGGCAGACACACCGAACAAAAAAATAGCCGCCGTGTGTTTGCGCTACGTACCATTCACTGCTGCACTCTTGTTGCATCTGATGATGTCTTATGGGGAAAGCTATGTCGAAAATGGTCTTGATCGAGGCTCATCCACTTTTACGGCTGGGTCTGCGTCAAATTCTGGGCAAGGTTGAAGGCGTGTGGGAAATCGTCGGTTTGGATCTGGCGAATCTGGACGAAGCCGCTGAGCAAAACCGTGGCGCCGAACTTCTGATTTTCGGCTTGCCGATCGAAACCGAAACCGGTTGGCAAGCGTTGGCGGATGTACGCCGGGTGCTCGCGCCCAAGCGCATCCTCCTCCTGGTGGACAACATGCCTATGCAGGCCCTGTCCCGTCTTCCGGAAGGAAGCATCCACGGATGCCTGATGAAAACGGCGTCGATCGAGGTGCTGGAAGCCGCCATACGGCTGGTGATGGCGGGGGGGCAATGCTTTCCGAGCGGCCAGATGGCGCAACCGTCGGCCACCGCCGATGCACCGGCGGCGGCCGTGCAGCATGCGCCTGCCAATACGTCGATGATGATGGCCGGCGATGGCGATCATGCGGCCAGTCAGAAGATGGCAATGCCGATCACGGCCGGGGCGCAGTTGCTGAAGATCACGCCGCGGCAATACGAAGTCCTGGTTCTGCTGTCGCGCGGCTATCCGATCAAAACGGTCAGCCGCATGCTCAATATTTCCGTGGCGACGGCAAAGACCCACGCTTGCACGCTGTACCAGCGGCTGCAGGTGAAAAACAAAGGGGAGGCGGTATACACGGCCTTGCAACGTGGCGCCACGCTGGATTGGGATTCCAGCGGTGCCAATGGATCCAGTTATGAGCGCAACCGGCTCTAGCGCGTTAGATCGCGGTTTTAGTCGGACTTCGAAGCAAGCCTTTCGATGAGAGTCGGGGCTTGCTTTTTGCATTGGGAGCGAGGCCGTTAAGGCCCATGCGTCGGCTGTCATCCGCACGGCGGAGATGCACAGGGGCATGCCCTTGATACGATGGCGCAGGCCGTTCCCGAGCAAGCCACGATCGACCCGATCCGTGCCATGGCTGGGACGCTCAGCACATCGTGAGAGGCTCCCGGCGAATGACTACCGTCCTGATCGAGGAATATGCGATTCTGCGCATCGCCATCCAACACATCCTGGAGACCGCGCGCAGCCCCGAAAGCGTCATGGCCATGGCGCCGCAGAAGTTGAACGAGTTGTCCTTATCCGCGGTGCGTCCCGTGGAATTGCTGGTCCTGGGAATCGCCGGAGTGACGGATAACGACTTGCACTTGTTGTCGGCGTCGATGTCGCTGCTGGCACCCCGCCATACGCTGGTGCTGCACGATACGCTCGACCCGCGCTTCATGCTGGAGGCGGCGCGCTCGGGTGTGTGCGGGCTGCTTCCAAAATCGTCCACCACCGAAGCCATTACGGCCGCTGTGCACCTGGTGCTGGCCGGCGGGCAGTGCTTTCCGCGCACGATCGTCGAGGCGACGCAGACCACGTCGCATTTGCCCGGGCGCGGCCATGCGGCGATACGGATGCTCACGCCCAGGCAGGAAGAGATCCTTCGGCTTCTGGCGAAGGGCCGCACGATGCGCGAGATCAGCCGGGAAATCGGCATCTCCGTCGCTACCGTGAAAAGCCACGCACGCACCCTGTATTGGAAGCTGAACGCCCGCAACCAGGCCGAAGCGGCCTATATCGCCGTGCAGGAGGGGTTGCTGCGCGACGAGGCACCCGAGGCGAAAGGCGACGAGCCGTCGCCCGGATGACGTCCGCGGACGTGCGTGGCGACTGGTTCCGTGGGGGGCGACAGGCATCGCAGCAGGCGCCCTGGAGGGCGCGTGTCGAGGGCGTACGCGCGTCGGGAAACGCCGTGCCGCGCGCGGCCGCGGGAAGCCTATTGGGCCTTGCGGACCGCTGCCCGCCCGGGCTCGCGTAGCGCGGCCAATTCGCGCTCCAGGCGCTCCAGCACGGTGTCGGTGTGCAAGTGGGCGCGCGCGTAGCGCAGCGCCGCATCGCCCAGCACCGCGCGCCGTGCGGGGGAGGCCGCCAGACGCAGTATCGCGCGGGCCATGGCGCCAGGGCTCTCCGGCCGAACGACGATGCCGCATTGGGCGACGACCTGCGCCAGCTCGGTACCTGGCGCGGCGCCGCAGATAACCGGCTTGCCGCTGGCCAGCATGCCGGTCAGCTTGGACGGCATGACCAGATCGGCCGCGCCGGCGCGCTGCGGCAGCAGGTGCAGATCGGCGGTCGCCAGCAGGGCGGGCAGGTGTTCTGCCGGCTGCAGCGGCAGGAAATGAACCTGAGGCAGTTCGGCGCAGCGCAGCCGCAGTTCTTCGCGCTGGTGGCCCTCGCCGCAGAAAATGAAGTGGATGCCGGCAAGCCGGCGCAGGATGCGGGCGACGCCGGACAGGGTTTCCAGGCCCTGCTTGCCGCCCATGTTGCCGGAGTAAACGGCGACGATGGCGTCGGCCGGGATGCCCAGCTGGCCGCGGTAGTCCACCGCGGCGGCGCCGGCACGCGCGGCATCCACGTCTATCCAGTTCGGAAACAGCACGAGGCGATCGTCGCCGATGCCTTTCTGGCGCGCCAGCGCCAGCATGCGGGTCGAAATGGTGGAAATCCGGTCGAAGCGCCGCATCAGCCAGCGTTCGATGCCGCCGACCAGGCGCTTCAGCCGGTCTCCCTTGAGCAGGCCCAGTTCGAAGGCTGCATCGACTTCGTAGTCCTGGATGTGCAGCCATGCGCGCGCGCCGCACAGGCGCGCGGCGGCCACGGCCGCCGGCGCGCAGAAAAGGGGCGGCTCGACGACCATAATGACGTCGGGGCGGCGCAGCGCGCAGGCCAGCAGCAGGGGCAGGCTGGACAGGGCGAATGTCGCCAGGTGCAGCAGGCGCTTCGCGCCGCCCGGCTTGGGCGGAACCCAAAGCGGCGCGCGCAGGACCTTGACGCCCTGCCACGTCTGGGCGGCGTAGCGGCCGGCGCGGTAGCCGGGTTGTACGCGCCATTGCGGGTAGTACGGCGGAGCGGTGATCGCGGTGACCCGGTGGCCGCGAGCCGCCAGCCAGGCGGCCATTTCACCGGTGTATTTGCCGGTACCGGTAAGCTCCGGCGCGAAGTTGATGCCGTAGACGAGTATCTTCATGGAAGGGTCCGCACCCGGGGGCGTACCGGACGGCAGGGCGTCCCATGGCAGACCATGCCGGGCGGCATATCCTTGAAGACCGAGCTTCGCGCCCCGATGACGGCGTTCCGGTGGATCGTGACGCCCGGGGCGATGAAAACGTCGGTGGCGATCCAGGCACCGTCCTCGATCACGATGGGCTTGCCGCGAATGGGGAATTCGGGCAGCGCCGCATCGTGGTCGCCGGCGCATAGATAACCGCGCTGCGAGACGACCGCATGATTGCCGATGTCGATGTCGGCCAGGCTGTACAGGACGACGTCGTCGCCGATCCAGGAATAATCGCCGATGCGGACTTTCCATGGATACGTAATCTTCGCGCTGGCGCGGACCAGCACCTTTTCTCCGACATGGGCCCCGAACAGCCGCAGCAGGAAACGCCGAAAGCCGTAGGCGAACTGGGGCGAATAGCGGAATGCGGTGCTTTGCACCATCCACCACAGCTGCACGTACAAGGCGTTCCGGCCGCGAAAGCCGGTGGGCATCTGGAAAAGATTGAGTCTTTGGAAAGTGTCCATGGCGCCGGCTCCACGGGTCAATGTGTGCCGCCACGCACGGGATCGGCCTCGGCGTCGGCGGCGGGAGAAGCAGCCGCCATCGCCGCGCGCAGTTCGCGCGCCTTGATGCCGATCTGCCAGTAATACATGGATCGCGCCACGGCGTAGTCCAGTCCGGTCTTGCCGTCCAGGAACCCCAGGCGCACGATGTAGCAGTGCACGAAGGCCGCCGCGGCCTTGAAGGGCATGGCGGCGAAGATGCGCTTCATGGCGGAACGCAGGCCGATATTGGCCTCGCGCGGATCGTTCAGCAGCCCCTTGACGCGCAGGCTGGCCTCCCAGTCGGAGTATTTATTGTGCTTGTCGAAGTAGTGGAACAAGCCGTCGTGGTCGTGGTGCGCCATGCGGTGCTTGAGCAGGAACACCGGCCCGGCGACCTGCGGCTGGTAGTGGCCCTCGACTTCCCACATATTGGCGACGTCCAGGTCGTTGTAGTCCAGGAAGCGCGAGCGCGCGCGCGGCAGCAGCACCAGCTTGTACACGCGATGGCCGTGGCGCAGCAGCTTGCCGCAGAAAACGTAGTCGAAGCCGACGAAGGCGCCGCCCGCGCCCTGGGCGAAGCGCGGCAGGCAGTCGTTGATTTCGCGTGTCAGCGCCGGGCTCATGACTTCGTCGGCGTCCACGTAGAGCACCACGTCGTGGGAGAAGGGCAGGTTGTCCAGGCACCATTGCTTCTTCTTCGGATACCGCCGGTTCCATTCGAACTGCACCACGCGCGCGCCCAGGGCGGTGGCCATCTCGACGGTACGGTCGGTACTGTGCGAATCGACGACAAAGACTTCGTCGAAGTCGCTCAGCGCCCGCAGGCATTTTTCGATGTTCCGTTCCTCGTTCTTGGTCATGACGATCACGGATACTGGTACACGGGTCATGTGCGCGCTCCTACGCGGTCCAGGGCCTGCTTGCGCAGCAGGGGCTGGAAGAGGTCGGCCACATTGCGGCAATGGCGTTCCAGGGAAAAGTCCGCGGCCCGCTGGGGACCGAGGTCGGAAAGATGCTCGCGGCGCGAGCCGTCGTCGGCCAGCGACTGGATGGCGCGCGCCACTGCGGCTGCGTCGCCGACGGGGACGAGTTCGCCGAACTTGCCGTCCTCCAGGATTTCGGCGGGCCCCGACGGGCAGTCGGTCGCGACCACGGGGATGCCCAGGCAAAGGGCTTCCACCAGCACGATGCCGAAGCTTTCGCGCTCCGAGACCGAAAGGAAAATATCCGCGCTGGCCAGCATGGGGAAGGGATTGTCGACGTGGCCGACCAGGCGTACCGGACTGCCGGGCTGTCGCGCGGCGATCTGTGCCTCGAATTCGCCGCGCTGGGGCCCTTCTCCGATGATGGTGAAGACGATGCCCGGATCGTTGAGCAGGCAGGCCGCGTCGATCAGCGTCTGAAAGCCCTTGTTGCTGACCAGGCGGCCCACCGATACGACGTGCAGCTTGCCGTCGCGCGGCAGCGTCTGACCAGGGGCGCGGGCCTGTGCGCGCACTTCGTCGAGCGGGATGCCGTTGTAGATGTGCCGGCATTTGTCGCGCAGCGAGGGCACCATGGCGACCAGGTCGCGCGCGACGCCTCGCGAGACACCCACCACGTCGTCATGGGCTCCGTAGCAACTGCGCAAAAGGGCGCGCTTCAGTCCTCCCAGGCTGGTGGAGCGGTAGTGCGCGGACGGACTGTTGTGCTCGAAGGCGACCGTGCGGAAGCTGCCGGACATCAGCGTGCGCGCGGCGGCGACCAGGATGTTGCAGATCAGGCCATGCGAACAGACGACCGCGGGCCGTTCGCGGCGGATGGTGGCGATCAGCCGTGCCAGGCTCCAGGGCGCGGAAATCTGCATGGCCCGGTTGCTGAGCTTGCGGGCGACGCCGCGCGTGACGTTGGCCTTGCTGGGGCTGAACTCGTGCTCGATCTCCCGCATGCAGAACAGCGATGTGGTGAAACCGTGCTTGGGCAGTTCTTCCAGCATGAAGTAGACGCATCGGCCCACGCCACCGCGATGCAGGTCCGGAACGACGAAGAGAATATCAACCATGGTGCGGCAACCTCGGGTAGGCGGTTTTTCCAGGCGCTTGTCCGGGAATGATCGGGCGCGGGGCGCGTTGACGCGGTCCCGCGGGCGGAACAGGCCCGGCCGGCGCGACGGGCCGCGCGGCCGCCACCTCGTAGGGTGACAGGGCCGGACGGTAGTTGCGCAACAAGGACAGGCAGTAGGTCAGGAGAAAACCCGTCAGGGCGGTCTTGGGCGCGTAGGCCAGCCCGCCGGAAAGGGAGTCGATGAAGATGTATATCGGGACGC
This sequence comes from Bordetella sp., assembly GCF_057362025.1. Classification (NCBI taxonomy): domain Bacteria; kingdom Pseudomonadati; phylum Pseudomonadota; class Betaproteobacteria; order Burkholderiales; family Alcaligenaceae; genus Bordetella; species Bordetella sp. The sequence continues at coordinate 258,668 of NZ_JBMQQZ010000003.1, forward strand.
AGGCGATCAGGTAGCGCCGATGCATGTCCAGCCCGGCGTTGCCGTTGCGCCGTCCCAGCGAGAGCAGCATCAGGAGCAGCGGCGGCGCCATGATGGCGAAGGTACCCACCAGCCCGAACTTCATCAGGTAGAAGGCCCAGGAATTATGCGCGAAGGTGCCCAGCTCGAACCCGTCTTCGCCCATGACCCAGTACCGGTAGCCGGCCCCATGGCCGAACAGGGGCTCTTCGCGGAACTGATCCATCTGGCCCTCGTATTCCTGTACGCGGGCGCCGTAGCTGGAGTCGTCGTCCAGGGCTTCGACCGTCAGCACCCGGCTCGCCAGCACATCGAGATAGCCGATGGCGTAGAACACCAGCAGTCCGGCGACGATGGCGGGCGCGAAGATCACGGTGACCCGCCGCAGCGCGCCGACCTTGCCGCCGAGCGCAACGGCGATGCCCACCGTGACGGCAAGCTGCAGGTACTGGCTGCGATTCAGCGAAAACACCAGCGCCATGAACATGAACATGATCAGGAAATACGCGGTACGCGATTTCAGGCCGAGCACCTCCCGGAAATAAAGGATGGATGTGATGGACATGGGCAGGGCCCAGATGCCCAGGTTGACGTCGCGTACCGGATCCACGGTGCTGAACCCTATCGCGACCTTGATGATCATCAGCGCCGATACGGTCAGGCCGGCGGCCACGATGGTCCATTGCAGCTTGCGATAGGCTTCCGGGCCGTCGATATCCCGATAGCAGAGATAAGGGGTTATCAGGAAATAGACGACGATGCGCATGTCGCGCAACATATCGCCGGCCTCGATGCCCGGTGGCGGCGGTGCCATATAGATCAGGTAGGCCCAGGCCAGCAGGTTCAGCCCCATCAGCAGCGTGATGGGCGCGGAAGGCAGCCGATAGGCGTCCGGATCGGCCAGCCTGACGAACTTGACGGCAAGGATGGCCACGAAGATCAGATCGAAGAGCGACAGCTTGAAGCCGCCCACGGCGATGACCAGCGACTCGTTGCTCAGCGCCAGCGCACTGAACACGAAGGCGCACAGCAGGGGTACGGTCGAATAGTGATTCTGGACGTGACGCATGGCGGCCTCTTAGTGAGCATTCCAGTCGTCGCGACCGGCTACTTTATGCAGCAGCTTGTCGAACAGATAATCCAGATCGCCCTGGCGCGCATGCGCCGCGACTTTGGCCGCCCGGCACGACAGCCCGAACAGCGGACCCAGGCCGCTTTCCGTGGCGCGGATGTCGCCGACGATCTGCTCGCGCTCGCGCTCCAGGACATCCTGCAGCAGGGCGGTCTTGGTTTCCTCGTGCGCCGTATAGACGCCCATGGCCGTGGGGACGATGACGTTGGGGCCGTCGTGCAGCAGGCGGCTCCACAGCTCCAGATCCATGCAATAGCGCATTTCCTCTTTCAGCAGGCCGTGGTGCTCCAGGCTGTCGCGGCGGAACAGCGCGACCTGGTTGGGGATGGATGCGCGTATGACGGTCAGCTTGGCGCGCGTCAGGGGAATGTAGTAGACCTGGCGGAAGATGCGGTTGTCGGCATCGGCGATGTACAGATGGCCGTTGACGATGGGCGGACGGCGCTTGGCGGCGGCGCGGCCCAGCTTGACCAGTGCGCCGGGGCAATACAGGTCGTCGGAGTTCTGCCAGCCGACGTAATCGCCGGTGGCCATGGCGAAGCCTTTGTTGATGGCATGCGATTGCCCGCGGTCCTTCCTGCTTTCCCAATAGGCCAGGTGCGATTCATATTTGCGGATGATGTCCACGCTGCCGTCGGTCGAGCCGCCGTCCATGATGATGTATTCCAGCCGCGGGTAGCCTTGGTTCAGCACGGACAGGATGGTCCGTTCCAGGAAGCGGGCCTGGTTGTACGACGGCGTGACGATGGTGATCTTCGGCAGGCTGTCGGCGTCCGCCGGGGGCGGGGGCACCTGCAGGCGGCTGACGAAGTCGACCAGGTCGCGGGTGGCTTTCAAATGGCGCTTGCGCATCAAAGACCTCAGCATGGGCGTGAAACTATCGTGTTGCGGTACGGGCTGGAACGAAGGGCGGCGGGCGCGACTGGCGCAGTGCGAGGTAAATGCCGTAGAGCGTCGTCACCGAATACGCGATGCGCGCCCAGCCCGCGGCGATCTCGCCCACCGGCGCCACCAGCAGGAACAGCACGCAGACCATGCTGACCCCGGCCAGGCCGTTCAGGACGGCCACCGCGCGGCTGTTGCCCATGCCCAACAGCGCGAAATGGGCAACGACATTCAGGGAGAGCAGGCCCGCGGCGACGATCAGCAGCCTGAAAGTCGCGAGGTGACCGGGGGTATAGGCATGGCCGAGCATCAGGGAGAGGACGGGCGCGCTGATCGCCAGGGCCAGCGCGGTACCGAGCAGGGACAACGCCAGGTTGACTGCCATCAGGCGGCGCACTTCCCTCGATACCGCGCGCTCGCCATCGGCGCCGGCGGCGAGATGGCTGATGCGCGGCATGGTCTTCTGGAATATGGCCACCGAGGCGGTATGGATCATTTGCCCCACCTGGGCGCCAACGGTATAGATGGCCAGGGTGGCCGGGCCCAGCAGCGATCCCACCAGGATGCGGTCGACCGAGCCGAAGGCGACGGCGCTCAGGCTGTTGAACCAGGACCACCGCGAAAATCGGAAGGCCGCGCCCATTGCCCGGCGATCCAGGAGCGGCCGCACGAAGTAATGGCCTTCGCGACGGGCAAACAGATGCATCTTGACCAGTCCGGTCGCGAGCAGGCCGCAGGCCTGCGTCAGGCTGGCCAGCGTGGGGGAACCGGTCAACATCGCCACGCTGCAGGTCACCGTGTAGGCGGTAAGGCGGCCGCCGACTTCGCACAGTGCCGTGGTCGCGAATGCTTCGCGGCCCTTCAGGCAACCGGTGAACAACTGGTCGAACTGCTGGCTAAGGTAGACGGCAAGGGCGGGCAGCGCCAGGGTCGACACTGCGATGCCGCCGAAAGTGGCATCGGGCCATAGCCAGGACACGCCACCCCAGGCCAGCAGTGCCAGCATTACCACGAAGACCAGGGCGCAGCCGACCAGCGAAAAGCTGACCCCGGCGCCGCGCATGGCGCCGCCGCGCTCGTGCAGGCGTTCGGAAACCAGCTTGGTGCCGGTCACCGCTGCCCCCAGGTTGGCGACGTTGCCGAAGCCCGCCAGCGCCATGATCATGGCGAACTGCCCGAAGCCCACCGTGCCCAGCTGGCGCAGCAGGACGGGCGTGGCGGCCAGGGCGATGAGCGGCCCCAGTCCGTATTCCATCAAGCCCCAGAACGAGGCGTTCCCGGCGATGTATTTCCTGACGAGCGCACGCATGAGCGCGATTCCCCCGTATCGGTTGCGCGAGCCCGCCGGAGCGGACCCGGATCTAGGCAAGCGGCAGCGCCTGCCGGGCGGCATGGCGCAGGTAGTCGTGATAGGTGGACTCGATGCCTTGGCGCAGCCCCATCTCGGGGCGCCAGCCCAGGGCCTGGATGCGGCTCACGTCGAGCAGCTTGCGCGGCGTGCCGTCCGGCTTGCCGGTGTCGTACACCAGTTCCCCGTGGTAGCCCACCACCTGCGCGACCATGGCGGCGAGCTCGGCGATCGATACATCGCTGCCCACGCCGACGTTGTAAACCCCCTCGGCACGGTCGGACTCCGCCAGCATCACGCAGGCGCGCGCCAAGTCATCCACGTGCAGGAATTCGCGCCGCGGCTTGCCGGTGCCCCAGATGACGACCGTGGGCGACCCCTGTTCGCGCGCTTCGTGGAACTTGCGGATCAGCGCGGGCAGCACATGGCTGTTTTCCAGGTCGTAGTTGTCGTTCGGCCCGTACAGGTTCGTCGGCATGGCGCACAGGTAGCGGGCGCCGTACTGGCGGTTGTAGGCTTCGCACAGTTTCAGCCCGGCGATCTTGGCGATCGCATACGCCTCGTTGGTCGGCTCCAGCGGGCCGGTCAGCAACACTTCCTCGCGCATGGGTTGCGGTGCCAGCTTGGGATAGATGCAGGACGACCCCAGGAACAGCAGGCGGCGCACGCCGGCGGCGTGTGCGGCCCGGATGACATTGCATTCCATCATCAGGTTGCGGTACAGGAAGTCCACCGGATGGTTCTGGTTGGCCAGGATTCCGCCCACCTTCGCGGCGGCCAGGTAGACCGTATCCACGCGCTGCGTGCAGAAGAAGCGGTTGACCTGGTTCTGGTTCTCCAGATCCAGTTCGCTGTGCAGGCGGGTGACGATGTTCCGATAGCCGCGCTGGCGCAGCTCCCGTTCGATGGCCGAGCCCACCATGCCGCGATGGCCCGCCACGAATACGTATTGATCCAGGTCAGCCATGGCGCTATTCCTTGTAGGCGTAGACTTCGTAGCCGTTCTGTTCGACCAGGGCGTCGCGCTGAGCTTCCTTCAGGTCGTTGGCGATCATTTCCTTGACCAGCCCCTCGAAGCTGGTGCGCGGCGTCCATCCCAGCTTTTCCCTAGCCTTCGTCGGGTCTCCCAGCAGCGTTTCCACCTCCGTCGGGCGGAAGTAGCGCGGATCCACGCGCACGATGACCTGGCCCGGCTTCACCGCCTCATAGGCAGGGCTCAGCAGAACGGTGGCGGTCTCGTCGACGCCTTCGCCTTCCCAGGCCAGCAGCAAGCCCAGCTCGCGCGCGGCGATATTGATGAAATCGCGCACGCTGTACTGCATGCCGGTCGCGATGACGTAGTCCTCCGGTTTGTCCTGCTGCAGCATCAGCCACTGCATTTCCACGTAGTCGCGCGCGTGTCCCCAATCGCGCAGCGCGGACAGGTTGCCCAGGTACAGGCAGTCCTCCAGCCCCAGCGCGATGCGCGCCAGCGCGCGGGTGATCTTGCGGGTGACGAAGGTTTCACCGCGCCGCGGCGATTCGTGGTTGAAGAGGATGCCGTTGCACGCGTACATGCCGTAGGCTTCGCGGTAGTTCACGCAGATCCAGTAGGCGTACAGCTTGGCGACCGCGTAGGGGCTGCGAGGATAGAAGGGCGTGCTTTCCCGCTGGGGGACTTCCTGCACCATCCCGTAAAGTTCCGAGGTCGACGCTTGGTACAGCCGGGTGCGGTCCTCCATCTTCAGGATGCGCATCGCTTCCAGCAGGCGCAGGGTGCCCAGGCCATCGGCATTGGCGGTGTATTCGGGTTCCTCGAACGAGACGCCGACGTGGCTTTGCGCGGCCAGGTTGTAGATCTCGTCCGGCTGCACGGCCTGCACGATGCGGATCAGGCTGCAGGCGTCCGTCATGTCGCCATGGTGCAGCACGAAGTTGCGCGGGCTGGTATGAGGATCCTGGTACAGGTGATCGATGCGGGCGGTATTGAAAAGCGAGGCGCGGCGCTTGATGCCGTGCACCTCATAGCCTTTGCCCAGGAGAAACTCGGCGAGATATGCGCCGTCCTGGCCGGTGATTCCCGTAATCAGTGCCCGTTTTGGCATGGCTGTGTCCTTAAGGCTGAGATGTGCAAGAAGATTACTGACGTAGTGCTAGCCGGGGTATCGGCCGGAAGGTCTAAGGCAGCCTGCCCGTGTCGCCCCATTGGGGGAAGGCCCGGGCGGGCCGGCGGCCCGCGGGGCTCAGACGCGGCCGTACATATCCTCGAAACGCACAATGTCGTCCTCGCCGAGGTAGGCGCCCGACTGCACCTCGATGAGTTCCAGGGGGATCTTGCCGGGGTTCTCCAGGCAGTGCACTTCGCCCAGGGGGATATACGTGGACTGGTTCTCGGTCAGCAGGAAAGTCCGGTCGCCGTTGTGGATACGCGCGGTTCCCGAGACCACCACCCAGTGCTCCGCACGGTGATGATGCATTTGCGACGACAGGCGCGCGCCCGGCTTTACCGTGATGCGCTTGATCTGGTAACGCGGCCCTTGCCCGATGGAATCGTAGGAGCCCCATGGGCGCCTGACTTCGCGGTGATGCTCCATTTCGCTGCGGTGCTGGGCGCGGAAGGTTTCCACCACGCGCTTGACATCCTGCGTGTGGTCCTTGTGTACCACCAGCACGGCATCGGCGGTTTCTATGACGACGATGTTGTCCAGTCCTATCGTCGCCACCAGCCGGTTGGTCGCGTGCACCAGGCAGTTGCGCGACCCCTCGATCAGTACGTCACCCGAGGTCGAGTTGCCGTCCGGGCACTTGGAGGCAATGTCCCATACGGCGTCCCAGGCGCCGACGTCGCTCCAGCCGGCATCCAGCGGCACGGCCACCGCGCTGTCGGTGCGCTCCATGACCGCGTAGTCGATCGAATCGCTGGGGCAGGTGGCGAAGGCCGCCGCATCCAGCCGGAAGGCCGCGTCATCGCCGGCGCCGGCGCGTACGGCGGCGCGTACCGCATTCAGCATGGCCGGGGCCAGGCGCTCCAGCTCGTGCAGGAACACCGACGCGCGGAACGCGAACATGCCGCTGTTCCAGTAGTAGCCGCCGTCGCGCAGGAATTGGGCCGCGCGCTCGGCGTTCGGCTTTTCGACGAAAGCCTGGACGCGATGCCACGGGCCGTCCGATGCTTCCGTCCGCAAATAGCCGTAGCCCGTCAGCGGGGCGGTCGGCCGTACGCCGAAGGTGACCAGGGCGCCGTCGCTGGCCGCCTCGTGCGCCACGCGGAAGGCGTCGCGCAGCGCTTGGCCCTCCTCCATGACGTGATCGGACGGCACGACGAGCATGACCGGATCGTCGCCATCGCGCATGGCGCGCAGCGCCGCCGCCGCGATGGCGGGCGCGGTATTGCGCGCGCAGGGTTCCAGCAGCAGTTCCGGCTGGATGCCATCCAGCTCCTGCAGCTGCTCCGCCGCGATAAAGCGGTGGGCGTCGTTGCAGACCAGCAGCGGGCGGCGCGCGCCGGCGTTGTCGGCGAGCCGCATGACGGTGTTCTGCAGCAGGCTGCGCTCGCCGGTCAGGCGGATGAACTGCTTGGGCAGCAGTTCGCGCGACAGCGGCCAAAGCCGCGAACCGGATCCGCCGCAGAGGATGACGGGGCGAAACTCGGGATAGGGTCCAGTCATGGATGTTGCTCCGTGAAGTAGGCCTTCGTGTAGGGATGCACTTGCGCGTCGGCCGCGGCATCCTCGGGGGTGTCCCAGCGGTAGCCCAGGTGCTGGCTGGCGGGGAGTGCCGACGCCAGCGGACCGGCCGGTAATTGCGTCTGATATGCCAGCACCACGTAATGGGTGGGCATCCCGCGTTCGCCGGCGAAATTGATGTCGTAGAAGTGTTCGTACACGCCGCGCAGGCGCCAGCGCGCCGGCGGCAGGGTCATGCCGAGTTCCTCGCTGGCCAGGCGCTCCAGCGCCTGTGCCAGCGCTTCGCCCTTGCGGATGCGCCCGCCCGGTACGAACCACCGGCCCTGGGCCGGCGGGTTGCCGCGCAGGCCCAGCAGATAGCGTCCCCGCTGGTCCCGCACCAGCAGGTCGATGGAGACCAGCGGCAGCATGTCGACCGCGGCGCGGAAGCGCTCGGCGCTGAGCCTGCCCGCGGCGGGCCGCGCCCGTCGGTCAGTAGACATCTTTCCCGGTCCAGCCAGACACGGCGGTCTTGGCGATGATGCGCAGGTCCATCAGGAAGGTCCAGTTCTGTATGTAGTACAGATCGAACTCCACGCGGCTGCGCATCTTGTTGATGGTGTCGGTCTGGCCGCGATAGCCGTTCACCTGCGCCCATCCGGTGATGCCGGGCTTGACGCGATGGCGCATCATGTAGCGCGCCACTACATCCTTGTACTGTTCATTGTGTTCCAGCGCGTGCGGGCGCGGGCCGACCACGGACATCTCGCCGCGCAGCACATTGATGAACTGCGGCAGCTCGTCCAGGCTGGTGCGGCGCAGGAATGCCCCGATGGGAGTCACGCGCGCATCGCCGCGCGTGGCCTGTGTGACCGTGCCGTGCGTTTCCTGGTGCACGGTCATGCTGCGGAACTTGTAGACGTTGAATACCTTGCCGTCCACGCCCAGGCGCTTCTGCGTGAAGAGCACGGGTCCGCGCGACGTCAGCTTGATCAGCATGGCGATGGAAAGCAGTACCGGCGATAGGGCCACCAGCACGCAGGACGCGAACACGCGATCGAATATCTCCTTGGCCAGGCCCCGGATACCGGCGGCGGGCAGGCTGTTCAGTTCGATCGCGGGCACGCCCAGGAACTCGTCCACGCGGTGTCCCAGCAGCCGGACCGACATGACGTCCGGGATCCATCGCACGTCGATGCAATCGTGGCGCAGGTGGTAAATCGCCTCGCGTACCAGTTGGCTGGATTCGACCGGCAGGGCGATCCATACTTCGCGCACCTCGTGCTGGCGGATGAAGCCCGATAGTTCGTTAAGGGTTTCGATGCGATGGACGCGCGCCGGCACATGCTCCCTGGTATTGACGTAGATGCCGACGATCTCGTAGCCCGTGCTGCGCGCGGCCGAGGCGCGTCGCCACAGGTCGTGCCCCAGCGTACCGAAGCCGATCATGGCCACGCGTTTGCGGTCCATGCCGCGGTCGCGTGCCTCGCGCAGGATGCTGTGCACCACCAGCCGCAGTCCCACCAGACCGGCCGCGGTACCGCCGTACCACACCAGCGCCCACAAGCGCGATATCGCGCCGGCCTGGTGATTCACGAAGCTGATCAGAATCCCGAGCGCGAACACCACCGTCCACGCGGCGAAGCTGCGTATCGATAGGTCGAACAGGCTGCGGCCGCGCCATGAGCTGTATAGACGGAACGCGGGAAACAGCGCGATGGTGCCGAAGCTGCACAGGTACACCAGCATCGCGTGTATGGGCGCGACGTCCGGTCCCTGGCGCACGTCCAGCCAGGTGGTCGCGGCCAATCCGACGGCCGCCACCACCGCGGCATCCGTCAATCGAAACAGCAGGCTCGTATCGGCAAGCCGGCCCGATACATTCACCGACGAGGTGTCCATGACGTGCTCCCAGGGCGATTTCATCGGCGCGGCCGGCGAAGTGCGCGGCGCATATGACGACCGAAAAATCATAGGGACGAGCCATGCAGGTCGAAACGTCCAAAGGGCTTATGCGAAGTATTAGGCCGTCAGCCCAATGTGCGGCACCGCGGAAATCGCGTGGAATGTCGCAACCCGTTACGCGGCCGTAGTACCGGGAAACAGTAGGCCCTGACGGGCCGTCAACCGTGGAAAGCCAATGAACACGATCCTTCGCACGCTATGCCGGGGCGGCCTGATGGTCGCGCTGCTCTCGCTGTTGGGCGCTTGCGCATTCGCGCCAGGCATGCGCTACAAGCCCGACTTCCTGGTCGATCCCAACGATCCCAACTCGCGTGTGGAGGTCAAGGCCATCACGCCGAAACTGGCGATGGAGCAGACGCGGGCAAGGGATCAGCCCGTCAGCGATAACGTTCGTAAACTTATCGGCACGCCTAAACCCTACGTGATCGGACCGGGCGACATCCTTTCGATCGTGGTCTGGGACCATCCGGAACTAGTGCTTCCGACCCAGACCTACAGCATCGGAACGGGGCCGACCGAACTTACCTTCGGCGACACGGGAGCCGGTATTCCGGGCTATCCGGTCTCTTCGGATGGCTACATTCAGTTCCCCTACGTAGGCCTTGTGAAGGTAGCCGGGTTGACCGAGGCACAGGTCCGCAGCGGCCTCATACGGGGATCGGCCAACTATATTCAGGATCCTCAAATCACAGTGCGCGTGCTAGGTTATCGCAGCAAACGCGTATTCGTGGAAGGCGAAGTGAAGACGCCTGGTCCGCTGCCGATTACCGATGTGCCGATGACCCTGCCGCAGGCCATCAACACGGCCGGCGGGGTGCTTGCCACGGCGGACCGCAGCCGCGTTTACGTGACGCGTAACGGTCAGACGACGCGCGTGGATTTGCCGTTGCTGCAGCAGGCGGGCATCGATCCGACATCCATCCTGCTGCAATCCAACGACATTGTCCGGGTCGTGCCGCGCGACGAGAACAAGGTCTACGTGATGGGAGAAGTGACGGTGCCTCAGGCACTGACAATGCGTGACGGTGTGCTTACGCTCGGCGATGCGCTGGGCGAGACCTCCGGTCCGAGCCAATTGACCAGTGAGCCCGCGGACATCTATGTCGTCCGTTCCCTGCCCAACGCCACACCGGAGGTATTTCGTCTGGACAGCGCATCTCCCCAGGCCATGGCGGTAGCTCAGAAGTTCCCGCTGGAATCGAAGGACGTTGTTTTCGTCGATGCGGGCAACCTGGTGCGGTGGAATCGCTTTATCTCGCTCTTGTTCCCCAGCGCGCAGACGGTCCAGACCGTGGACGCCGTCCGCAAACAGTAACCCCCTCCGCACGCGGCCCGCATGGTGTTGCGATGCGGGCCTCCGTGTGCCGGCTCCGGCCGGCGCGATGTTTCTTCCTACTAGCGAGTCGACAATGAAGCAGCCTCCTCTCCAGCTGGAATACGCCAATACCGGGGGAACGCCTCCCGATACACCAATGATGTCGTACGTGGACGTATTGCTGGCGAATCGTTTCATGATCATCGCCGTGACCGTACTCGCGACCCTGATCGGCGTCGCCTATTACCTGATCAAACCGCCGGTGTACCAGTCGGACATCGCGGTGCAGGTGGAAGAGGAATTGCCGACCGGGCAGAGGACCAGCATGCTGGGCGACGTGTCGTCGATCTTCGACATCAAGCAGGCCGCGTCGGGGGAGATGGAGATACTGCGTTCGCGCATGGTGGTGGGACATGCCGTGGACTACTACCAGCTCTACGTGCATGCGACCCCGGACTACTTCCCGGTCATAGGCCGGTGGCTGGCCAGGCGGCATGAGAGCTTTGCGCTGCCGGCCGCGATCACCGATGCGATACCGGGAGGCTGGGCCTGGGGGGGCGAGCGTATCCAGGTGAATCGTATCGACGTGCCCGACGATTTGATCGGCAAGAAGCTGAGCGTGGTCGCGCTGGGCGGTGGCGCCTACGAGCTGGTCGACCCCGTGCACGACCGGCGGTTCGAAGGGCGCGTCGGGCAGCTGGAGCGCTTCGAAGTGCCCGGCGGGGCGATCGAGGTGCAGATCGACGTCCTGCAGGCCCGTCCGGAGACCACCTTTACGGTGATACGCAATTCGCGCCTGGAAGCGATCGAATCGCTGCAGACCCGCATGGGGATTTTCGAGCGCGGCCGCCAGTCCAACGTGATCGGCGTGACGCTGCAGGGCCAGGATCCGGTGTTGACGGCCGCGGTGCTGAACGAGATCGGCCAGGAGTACGTGCGGCAGAACACCAACCGCAAGACCGCTCAGGCCGAGAAATCGCTGGCGTTCCTGGATCAGCAATTGCCCGTGTTGAAAAAGCAGCTGGAAGATTCGGAGACCCGCTACAACGCCCTGCGAAATGCGCGCGGCACCATCGACCTGACCGAGGAAGCCAAGCTGGTGCTGGGCCAGTCGGTGGAAACGCAGAACCGCATCTTCGAGCTGAAGGCGCGGCGTCAGGAACTGGTGACCCGTTTTGCGGCCTCGCACCCCAGCATTACCGCCATCGACCGTCAGATCGCCTCGCTGACCGGCGATATGAACAAGCTGAACAGCAAGATCCGCGAGCTGCCGGACCTGGAGCAGGACGTGGTTCGGCTGACCCGCGACGTCAAGGTCAATACGGATCTGTACACCGGCCTCTTGAACAACGCGCAGCAGCTGCGCATGATCCGCGCCGGCAAGGTCGGCAATGTGCGGGTGGTGGATACGGCGGTGGCGGCGGAACGGCCGCTCAGCCCCAAGGCGCCCATCGTGCTGGGCATTGCCGCGCTGGCCGGCCTGGTCCTTGGCGTGGTTGCCGCCTTCGTACGCAACGCGCTGTTCGGCGGCCTGACCGATCCCGACGAAATCGAACGCTATACCGGGCTGCCGGTGCTGGCGACCGTGCCCTACAGCGATCTGCAGGA